>JAODMX010000005.1 GCA_025464735.1 Frondihabitans sp.
GAGCGCGCCCGTCGACTCCGCGGTCGTCAGCAACTCGAGTTTGGCGCGATCGGGAGACGCTTCGATGGCGTCCCGCTGCAACAGGAACTCCCCCAGAGGATCAGGGAGCGACTCCGGCTCGACGACGAACAG
This sequence comes from Frondihabitans sp., assembly GCA_025464735.1. The sequence continues at coordinate 133 of JAODMX010000005.1, forward strand.
GGCCGTGCTGTCGATGGAGGCGGCCTGTGGCACGTCCCACCCTCCAGGGGCAGCACCATGCAGCGCGGCTCCCAGCGTCGACGCCGATGCCCGCAGCAGCGCGTGGCAGAGGCGCAGATCAACACACCGATCGACGCGAAGACCTTGCTCCAGGAGCCGGGGGTACCAGCGGGCGGTGTCATCCCAGACCCAACGGGTCGAGGCTGACTCACCCGCCCGGACGACCCCGGCAAGGTCGGCCGAGGCGACATTCCGTTCGGATCCGACTCGAAGTCTTCCGTCATCGCCGCGGATGAGCTCCGTCACCCCGACCCGCTCGTTGGCGCGACGCACGAGCAGGGTGAACATACGTTCGATTCTACGGCGAGGGAGGCGTGCTCCCCCGGAGGCGCGACGGGTGCTTACTCGTGCAGCAGCGATCCGTCTGCGGCGAGGACGTTACGCTCCCCCGCTTCGATCGCCACACCGAAGCGGTTCTGCTTCGGCGGGATCGGGCAGTTGAAGTTGTAGGAGAACGCGCAGGGCGGCAGCACCGCTCGGTTGAAGTCGAGGGTGATCGTGCCATCGTCGTTCGGCGCCACGAAGAGGAAACGTCCGACCGAGTAGGTCGTGTCACCGTTCGTGGCATCTCCGAAGACCAGCTGGAGCCGGTCACCATCGCCACTGGGGAACGCTGCCAACTCGTAGTCGACCCCCTCGCGGGTGAAGCGGATCAGGCCGGGAAGCGGCTTCGGACGAGAGAGGTCGAGGTCTTTCTGGTGCCGGATGTCGTCTTCGGTCCCCTCCTCCGTCGCATCGAACGCCGCCTCGACCACCCAGGACGCCTCATAGGGAAACGAGTCGATGGAGCCGAACTGCTGGTTCGCCTCGGACCCACCGTCCCAGACACGCAGCGCGTACGCCGTACGATCGTCGTTCGCAATGACCGTGCCCGTCGTACCGCCCGCGAATCGGATTGTCGACGGGGTCATCGCATCGTCGCCGGCCGCGTAAACCGTTCCGTCGACGGCAACCCCGTCGACCTCGATGCCGTCGCCCGGTGTCGCCGTGACGGCGAGCCCACCCAGGCCCGTCGGCGCGGGAGCCCAGACACCCGATACGCCCCAGATCGGCTGTTCCGTGTCGACCCACTGAGTGTTGGTCAGGGCCAGTGGGCCCTGCCGCCCGGTGGCTCGCTCGCGCCGACGCTCGTGGAATCGTGCGAGCTGGGCAACGGCATTGTCGATGGTGGTGTCAGTCATGCTGTCTGCAACGCTATCTAGCCCAGGTCTATTTCGCGGGGTCAGTCTTCAGCTGAGAGGCGGCGAAGCTGCTCGTCGAAAGGGACGACGTCGGCGAACGGATCAGGGCGGTGGGTCGCGTGGCCGACGACGAGAGCGGCTAGCTGCCCTGCGGCGCGGGCGACCCGGTCGGGCAGCGTGGTCGTCGTCTCGTCGCCACTGCCCCAGTCCTCCGACGCAGCGAAGACCCCGAGGGGCACCACCACGGCACGCAGGTAGGCGAACAGCGGCCGGAGGGCGAAGTCGAGCACCATCGAGTGACGCGCTGTACCGGCGGTCGCCGCAATGAGCACTGGCGTCCCCTCGAGAGAGTCCTTGTCGAGGACATCGAAGAACGACTTGAACAGCCCGCTGTACGACGCGGTGAAGACCGGCGTGACGGCGATGACTCCGTCCGCCGTGACGACGTGGTCCAGTGCGTCTTGAAGGGCGGGAGGTGCGAAACCGGTGAGCAGATTGTCGGTGATGTCATGAGCGAGGTCGCGCAGCTCGATGACGTCGACCTCGACCTGTTCGCCGTGCTCGGCGAGGGCTCGAGTTGTCGCCTCGGCGAGGCGATCCGCCAGAAGTCGGGTGGAGGACGGCTGACTCAGCCCCGCTGTCACGACGGCGATGCGCTTGGAAGCCATGGTCAGGATCCTGCACCCTCGAGAGTAGGAACGGTCACCGAGTCTCCCGCTCGCGCAGCAGCCACGAGCGAGGCGTGCGTCGGGGCGTCGGGGACGTCCGCCGGGCGGTTCACCGCGAACTCGCGGCGCAGCACGGGAACGACCTCGGAGCCGAGCAGGTCGAGCTGCTCGAGGACCGTCTTGAGAGGGAGGCCGGCGTGATCCATCAGGAACAGCTGCCGCTGATAGTCGCCAACGTAGTCACGGAAGCCGAGCGTTCGGTCGATGACCTGCTGCGGACTGCCGACCGTCAGCGGCGTCTGAGAAGTGAAGTCCTCCAGCGACGGGCCATGTCCGTATACCGGGGCGTTGTCGAAGTACGGGCGGAACTGCTCGACGGCGTCCTGCGAGTTCTTGGCCATGAAGGCCTGGCCACCGAGGCCGACGATCGCCTGCGCGGCCGTGCCGTGACCGTAGTGCTCGAAGCGCTCTCGGTAGAGACGGACCATCTGCTCGGTGTGCGAAGCGGGCCAGAAGATGTGGTTCGCGAAGAATCCGTCGCCGTAGTACGCCGCCTGCTCGGCAATCTCGGTCGAGCGGATCGAACCGTGCCAGACGAAGGGGGCGACGCCGTCAAGGGGGCGCGGGCTAGCCGTGAAGCCCTGGAGCGGGGTGCGGAAGTGGCCCTTCCAGTCGACGACCTCTTCGGTCCACAGCCGGTGAAGCAGGGCGTAGTTCTCGATGGCGAGATTGATGCCCTGGCGGATGTCCTTGCCGAACCACGGGTAGACCGGGCCGGTGTTGCCGCGGCCGAGGGTCAGGTCGACGCGCCCGTCGGTGATGTTCTGGAGCAGAGCGAAGTCTTCCGCGATCTTGACCGGGTCGTTCGTCGTGATCAGCGTCGTGGCCGTCGACAGGATGATGTGGTCGGTCTGCGCCGCGATCATCGCCAGCAGCGTTGTCGGCGAGGAGTTGGCGAAGGGCGGGTTGTGGTGCTCGCCGGGCGCGAAGACGTCTAGGCCGACCTCTTCGGCGTGCTTCGCGATCGTGATCATCGCCTTGAGGCGGTCATGCTCGGTCGGCGTGATGCCCGTCGTCGGATCGGTCGTGATGTCACCGACCGAGAAGATGCCGAACTGCATCGCCGATGTGTTGTCTCCTGCTGCGCTGGCGCTCATATCTTCACCTTACGTCATGTCTATGCGTTTGCATACACTTTCTGCAACGGAGAGCTGTGCGGAGTTATTCCCCCGGGCACCGAGCGTCCACAATCGGCTGCTCAACGACGATCTAGCCGACCGAATGTGGACGCTGACGGGCAGGTCAGTCGAGCTCGCAGGCGATGCCGTCCTTGTCGCGATCCAGTGACTTGTTGGCGTTGTAGAGAGCCGTGTCGAACTTTGGAGATCCGGTGATCTTCTTGTTGTAGGCCTTGCCGTGTGCGGGGTGGATGACGTTCCACTTGGTTCCGGCCTTCGCCACGCCCGCCTTGTAGGTCTTGTGCAGATCGGTGCAGTTGGCGAACGACTTCGGCTTCGCCGCCGCATTCGGCACCGACACGCTGGCAGCGTGAGCGGGAGCTGTCGCGGCGGAGGCAACGGAGGGGACCGCCACGACGCCGATCGAAACAACGAGGAAGGCGGTGGCTAGGGCGAAACGGGTTGAGATCACACGGTGACGCTAGCGTGCTGCCGAGGCGCGCGGCAGTCCCACAACGGGGCGGCCGGGCTTCAGTAGCCGGTGTCGACGGGTGGCGCGAGGCGGAGATACCTCTCCGGCAGCTGTACGCGCGCGAGCGGCCCTTCGAGATCGACCGTGTACTGCGGGGTGTCGAACTCGATCATCCAGACTCGCACTGAGCCGCCGATCACCGACACGCCCTGCCAGGCCGAACCGCCGGCGCGCACGACGATCCCTGTCGGCCCGTCCGGGAAAGGGCTCGTCGGATCTTCGAGCGAGTCGACCACGTAGACCTGCGCGCCGATGCCGAACCCGGTGTCGCGCGTGATGGGCGAATCGGTTCCGCGGAGTCGCTTCCCGAACATGGAGCTAGTGTGCCACGAGACCCTCGACGAGAAGCGGCAATCTTACGGAATTGCGACCCCGGTCAGCGGGAGACCTTCACCGTCAGCGTCGTCGAACTCGGCGCGTAGGTGGGGTTGCCCGAATACATAATCGTCACCTGCGACGTGCCGACCGGGAAGGTCCCTGCGGGGACCACCTGGGCGAACAACGGGAGAAGCGCCGGGAGCTCGGACATCTCGCTCCAGAGAAGCGCACCCGTCGGCCCCACGGCAGTCACCGTCACGGTGCCGGCGAGCGACGCTCCGCTCAACTTCGTCGGGAGCACGGCTCCCAGAAGCGCGTAGGGCGTCCGCGTCGTCACGAGCGGCGTGAGTGTCGCCGCGGTGACGCGGGTGGCTGTGCCAGCGGGCGGAACGTAGCTGAAGGTCGCGGCGAGCGACTTCTGCAGGCCCTGCGCTTCACCGGTCTTCGAGGTGAGGCCGTCTCCGTACCAGTCGGTGTCGCCGTCGTCCTGCACGAGCCTCACCGAGGATCCCTGGGTCAGGGTCTCGGGGACGCTGACGATGGTCTCCCAGGATCCGGCGTTCGCGCCACTCGGAATCTGGGGCAGGGTCGTCCGGCTGAGAAGCGGCGCATGGGTCGGCTCGCCGTCCCAGGTGTACAGCGAAAAGCCCGTGTTGGAGCCGTCCGCAGTGCCCGCAATGATGAGGAACTGCCCGGACGCGTTCTCCTTGATGTCGCGGATGCCGAGCCCACCGAGGTTGAAGAAGATCGGTTTGCCGAAGGTGGCGTGCGTTCCGGTCTGGTTGCCACTCGTCGCCAGGGCGGAGTAGTTCGTGACCGGGATCAGCATCGCGAGATGGCGGTTCGTGGTCGGCTCGAGCGGGGCGCGGAAGGCGAGGTAGGCGGTGCTGCTGGTCGGCGACGTGAACTCGAGTCCCTCCACGTTCAGGGCATTGGTCGAGTGGCCGTCCACGCCAGCGGCCGAGGACTCTGCCAGGCCGAGGTAGTTGTCGCCGAGACCGGAGCCGCCGGCTTGGTCCCAGGCCACCAGGTCGGCGAGGAGGCCCGTGTAGCTGCCGAGATAGGTTAAGGTGGCGTCAGCGCCGGCTCCGGTCACGCGGGTCGCGAAGACCGTGCTGCGGGCAGCAGCAACCTTCCCGCTGGACGAGGTGCTCATCGACCCTTCCCAGTAGATGACATCTCCCTGTCTCGTCGCGCCTTCGATGTCGATCTCACTGTCACCGTCGGGCAGCAGGGAGTCGAAATCGAACGAGGCCACCGGGGATCCGGACTTCGAGAGGTCGTAGAGGCGCAGCGTGTCGGACTCGTCGTCCCCGACGAACGCGTACCCGTCGCCCGCATCGACCGCGGCCGAGGCGTTGGCCGCACCCGAAAGGTACGAGACGTTTCCGGCGGCGGCGGCGGACAGGTCAGCAGACACCCCGTAGCTGATCTGGGTCGCCGCCGATCGCCCGTCGGGCGCGGTGGCCGTCAAGGTGATCGTCGAGATCCCGGTGCTCGCGGGAGTCACCGAGAGCGTTCGCGACGCTCCCGAGCCCGAGATCGTGATCCCGGAGTCGGCAGCCACGGTCGGGTTCGACGACGTCGCGGTCATGGTCAAGTCGGAGACGCTCCCGGCGGGGTCACCAACGGTCACCGGCACGGTTTCGTTGTTGGCATCGCCAAGGGCAGCAGGAAGGGCCGTGTCGGCCGGCGTGATCGTCGGCTCCACCACAGGCGGTTTTACACCCCCGCCCGAGCCGATGACCGTGCCGGGCGCGAAGGCGACCCCCCGAATGGCCTCGTTCGACGGCAGTGTCGCCACCGAGCTCGCGACTCCCGCGAGGGTGCCGCCGACGCCGGAATCGTCGGTGATCGCCGAGATGGTGCCGGTGGTGCCGTCGGATCCTGAACTGGTCGCATAAATGGTCACGTCTCCGTTGTCATCGTTGGCCGTCAGCCCGGTGACGAGCGGAACGAGCACCGAGCCTTCCTTCGTCCACTGGCCCG
>JAODMX010000523.1 GCA_025464735.1 Frondihabitans sp.
GCATCCCGATGCCGTGGTCGCCGTCACCGGCGACCGAGTCGAGGTGGCCCCACTCGGACACGTGCAGCCGCGAAGTGTCGGCGATCTACTTGAGCAGCGCCGCGATGGAGGCGGCAGCCTCCCGCGACGCGGGCGAGGAGTCGGGCACGTCGTCGGCCGTGTCGCCCTCGACGTCTGGCGAGTCCGCCAATACCGCAGTGGTCTCGACCGCCCCGCGCTTGAATGCGGGTGTGTCGGCCGGGGCCGTCCACAGCCGCTCGAGTTCGTCGTCGAGCCACAGGAGCGTGAGTGACACCCCGGCCATGTCGAAGCTGGTGCAGAATTCGCCGATCTGGGGATCCAGGATCCTGATGCCTCGCTCTTCGAAGAGCCGTGCCAGAGTCCGGTACACCACGAAGAGCTCTTCGCTCTTGACGGAGCCGAGACCGTTCAGGATCGGCACAACGCGCGCGCCCGCGACGGTGACGCCCTCGGGGATCTCCTGCGCTGCCAGAAGGTGCTCGACGAAGAGCTCGGCGAGGCCACTGGCGGAGGGGATGTCGGTTTCGTCGATGCCGGGTTCGCCGTGGATTCCGAGGCCCACCGCCATGCGCCTGTCGGGAACGGAGAACAGAGGCTCGTCCGCACCCGGCAGAGTGCAGCCGGTGAAGGCAACGCCCATCGACCGGGTTCGATCGTTCGTGGCGATGGCGACGCGCTCGACGTCGTCGAGGCTCAGCCCCTCCTCTGCGGCGGCGCCGGCAACCTTGAAGACGGTGAGGTCGCCGGCGATCCCGCGCCGCGTGTCGCGGGCCGCGGGGGGAGCACTGAAGATGTCATCCGTCACCAGGACCGTCCGGCAGTCGATGCCGTCGGCCCGGACCGAGTCTTGTGCGGCGGTGAAGTTGAGCACGTCGCCGGCGTAGTTGCCGTAGCTCAAGAGCACCCCGCGGCCCCGGTCGCTGGCGCGGATTACCGATTCGACCTGGGTCGAGGAGGGAGACGCGAAGAGGTTGCCCATGGCGGCGCCGTGGGCGAGACCCGGGCCGACCAGGCCGGCGAAGGCCGGATAGTGGCCGGAGCCACCGCCGATGACGAGGGCGGCACCCGGCTCGGCCGACCGAGTCGACCGGGTCACGCCGCCGCGCACCTGCCTCACATACGAGCCGTTCGCCAGCACGAAGCCCTCGATCATCTCGTCGACGAAATCGCTCGGATCGTTCCACAGTCGCGTCACGGTTGCTCCTCCATTGGACCAGGTGTCTGCTTTGAAAATCCTACAGGATCGAGGATACGCGTGTGCGGTTATGAGGGACCGGCAGAGACGTCAGCCGCCAGCGTCGATCATGGCAGTCAGGAAGTCAGCGCCGTACCCTCAGCGGTGTGGATCACGACGAGATCGTTCGCCTCTATGGGCCCTGGCGCCGCCGGACTCCCGACGATGCGGCTGACCTCCTGCGGGGCTACCCGGGACGATGGTGGATCGCTGGCGGGTGGGCGATCGAGGCGTTCGCTGGGGTGCCGCGCGAACACGGCGACCTCGACCTCAGCATTCCTCGTTCAGACGTGCCCTTGCTGCGAGAGCACCTTCTCGCTCGCCTCGACCTGTGGGCGGCGGACAGGGGCACGCTGACGCCGCTTGTTGCCGACGACGTCGTGATCACGCCGACCTGCAGCAACGTCTGGCTCCGCGCCAGCGGTGCAGATCCGTGGGAGTACGACGTCATCCTCATGGACGTCACCGCTGAGCGGTGGACGTACAAACGCGACGCTCGTATCTCCCTGCCGGCCGCGGAGATCCTGTGGAGCCGCGACGGGCTCACCTACTTGAAGCCCGAGGTCCAACTCCTCCACAAGGCTCCCGGACTGCGTCCGAAGGATCAGCACGACTTCGACGGGTGCAGACCTCTTCTCGGCACCCAGGCGACGTCATGGCTGCGGACGGCATTGGACATGGCTCATCCGGGGCACCCGTGGCTGGCGGAGCTTTCGTAGGCGCGCGTAGCCGAGTGATCTACGTACCCTCGCCGGCGTCACGCAATGAGCGGGTCATGCTCTGCAGGATCCTGAGCGCGCCGGCCTGGTCGTCCTCGGTCATGCCGGCCAGCATCCTGACCTCCACGGATCGGACCGCGACGGTTGCCTTCTCGAGGCTCCGTCGACCGAGCGGCGTGAGCCGCGTGGGAAGAACCTTGCCCACGGGGGCCTGCGCCGGCCTCGTCACGTAGCCGTCTCGTTCCAAGACCTGCAGCAGCACGTTCATCGACTGCCGTGTCACGAACGCTCCGCGTGCGAGATCGGAGTTCGACAGGCCTGCGCGCTGGGCCAGCAGCTCGAGGCAGGAGTAGTGCGTCACGGTCATCCCGAGCGGCCGCAGCACTGACTCCATCGCGGCACGGAGGGCGCTCGACGCCTCCTTCAGCAGGTAGCCCAGCGACGTCTCCAGATCGATGCCGGTTTCGTCTTGACTCATGTCAGTAGTCTGACATAGATTGATGGATGTCAGAAAACTGACACGAATGCAAGGAGAACCACCATGCCCGCCACCGGCCCCGACTTCATCTCCCTCCAGGCTCGCGACCTCGACGCCTCGCAAGCGTTCTACGAGCAGTACCTCGGCCTCGTCCGCTCGCAGGCAGGCCCTCCGCATGCCGTCGTCTTCGAGACGACACCGATCGCGTTCGCGCTGCGAGACATCGTTCCCGGCACCGATCTGGCCTCGGTCGCGCAGCCCGGCATCGGTGCCGCGATCTGGCTCCACGCCACCGATGTCCAGGCCATTCACGACGCTCTCGTCGCCGACGGCCACACGATCGTCGCGGCTCCGATCGACGGCCCCTTCGGGCGCACGTTCACCTTCGCCGACCCCGACGGCTACCACGTCACCCTTCACGACCGCGCCTAGAGAACCAACGCCGCCGCAGCGTACCTCCGCCCGTTCGGGCGGAGAAATGCGCATCGGATCCTCCCGGAGCAGGCACAGGGCGCCTCTTCTCCTCCCCTGAGCGCAGTTGTGCGGCGTTCTTGCTCCGGGAGCGGCACCAGTTCCTCCCGAAGGCGGACGTCATGGAGTGAGCCTGATGCGAGGTTCTTTAGAGTGGAGCGATGGCGGCCGACTCGAACCACGCGCAGCTCTCTGCGGGGCTTGCCGATCTCAGCGACGCCGAAATGCTCTCGCTCCTCGCTCGAGCGGAGCCCCTGGGCATCGGGATCGGCGGTTCAACTGCGCGGGTGCAGGTCGAGGGTGCCGATGTCTTCGTGAAGCTGCTCCCGTTGACGGTGATCGAGAAGAAAGACCTCCCGTCGACGGCCAACCTCTTCGATCTCCCGGTCGCGTGCCACTACGGCATCGGAAGCCCGGGTTTCGGTGTGGGGCGTGAGATCTCGGTTCACGAGCTGACGTCGAGCTGGGTGACTTCGGGCGTGACGGACGTCTTCCCGGTGCTCTATCACTGGCGGGTAGTCGACCAGAGTTGCGCGACGGATGTATCCGAGTTTGAAAGCGACGAGGCGCAACGTCAGTGGGGCTCTTGTTTGGCCGAAGGTCCGTGACCGGGTCGAGGCACTCACGGCAGCTCCGCGGAGCGTTGTCCTGTTTCTCGAGTACCTGCCGTGCACCTTGGACGTGTGGTTGCGAGAGCAGTTCACGACGGGAGGCGGGGGAGCGGCGCTCTCGAGCGCGATCCAGCAAGTGGCCGAGGCGACATCGTGGATGGGTGCGCACGGTCTGAAGCATCTGGACGTGCACGAGCGGAACATTCTTGTCCGTGACGGGCGCCTGCTCTTCACCGATTTCGGCCTCGCTTTGCACCGCGACTTCGCCATGGATCCGGACGAGCGGGCATTCTTCGCCGCTCACGACGGCTACGACCATGACACGGGAATTTCGAGCCTCCTGCACTGGGCGCTGGCCGAAACGGGGGTCGGCTCCCGCGCGCAGCGTCTTGCGGCTCTGCGGGCTGCTTCCTCGGATCCTCAGACCGCCGAACTCGATCCGGTGCGCGCCCAAATCGGCGACGGATCCGAGCTCATCGCGCAGTACGCCACTCTCGGCGTCTCCACGACACTTCTCTTCGATGAGCTCATGCGCGATGCGTCGTCTGTTTCTTATGGCTCCGCAGCCGAGCGACGGCCAGATATCGGTGTTCATTGGTCACGAATCCGTCGCTCGTGACACCGCTACGGATACTGAGCCCCATCGGGTCCTCACGGCTTGGGTAACGCTAGCAGGGCCAGCGGGAGCACCACGTCTGTGTAGGAGACGGTGCCGGTCGTGTGGTGACGACCCGGTACGGGCGTCATGCCGTGACCGACATAGAACTCGAGACTCGTGTCGCGGGATTCGGCCCAGAGTGTCGCGGCGCCGAGATGGCGAAGACGGGCGATGGCGTCGTTGAGGATGACGGATCCGATGCCCGAGTGCTGGAAGTCGGGGTGGACCGCCATCTGTCGGAGTCGCCATGCCGGCAGCGCTACCGCGAAGCTGGGCGGAGTCGGCACGAGGCTTGCCACCCCGATCGGAGTCGAGGGTGGATCCAGGACGGCCAGATGAAAGGCCCCGGGAACGTCGTCGTCAGCCATGTGGAGATCCAGATCCTCGCGATCGTGTCTGAGTAGGCGTTCTCTCAGCGGGTACGTCACCGCGACGGGAACCTCGATCACATGCCATGCCACTCCTGCAGTCTGAGCGCAGGAGGAGTCAGGAGCAACATGCGTGCCCATCGGGAGCATTCAGCGGACGGCACCGCCGACGTCCGGGGGGCAGGCCGCGGACTTCACTCCGGAGCCGTTAGACGGACGCAGAATCTGCGATAGAATGAATGCAATAAAACCTCCGCCGAACCGGGTGGAGGTTTTCTTGTATGACCACTTCTCCTTCTTCTTCGCCCATCACCGTCTCACTTGCCACCGAGTCCGACCGCGCTGTGCTCGAACAGCTCTGGACGATGTTCCGCCACGAAATGTCGGCCTACTCCGGCGTGCTTCCGGATGCACATGGCCGGTTTCGGCAGGAACGCCTCGACAACGCTCTCGAGCGAGATGACTGGCGCGCCTACCTCATCCGTTTGGAGTCGACGCCGATCGGTCTCTGCATAGTTCGAGACCTGGGCTCGCCTGAGCAGGTCATCAGCAGCTTCTTCCTCGTGAAGGCGGCACGTGGATCCGGATACGGTCGAACGGCGGTTCGAGCCGTGACGGCCCAGCATCGAGGACGCTGGGCCGTGGCTTTCCAAGACGCCAACACGGCTGCGGTCGCCTTCTGGCGAACCATCGCTGCGGATGCTGATCCGACCTGGACGAGCGAGCACGTGAGCGTCGCCGGACGACCGGACCTCCCGGCCGACTCATGGATCCGTTTCCAGGTGCGCTAGTCGAGCCTGGGCCGCCTCCCCGTTCGGTCATCTTCGTGGTGGGTTCGGAACGATCTGCTGTGGGGA
>JAODMX010000529.1 GCA_025464735.1 Frondihabitans sp.
AGTACGAACTAGTTCGTCCTTCTCGCACGAGGCCGTACTTCGTCAGTGTGGCAGGCATTTCTCAGCGCGGACACGCGCCGTCGCACGCCTACCGGTCGGGCGGCGGGTGACCCCGAAGAAGGATGTCCCGAAGAAGTACGAGCCTGCGCGACAAGTACGAACTAGTTCGTACTTGGTGCACGAAGCGGTACTTCTTCGGCAGAGTGCTGCCGGGGCGGCGGCGCGGTGGGTGCCGACGCTCCGGGTGCCGACTTCGTCATTCGCACAGCGCCGGCGTCGACCACGTGCCCGTCGGCGGCGACGAATGCGAGCTCGAGCGGCTCGCCCGTCTGCTCGTCGCTGTAGGTGGTGCGCGGGCCGGCCTCGACGGGGCGATGCTCGAGGCCCCAGGATCCGAGGGCGGCAAGCACCGGGACGAGCGCACGCCCGGCATCGGTCAGCAGATACTCCTCGCGCTCCCGCTCGCCAGGGGCGCGGTACGACTTGCGCGTCAGCACGCCGTACTCGACGAGTGACGCGAGACGCGCGGTGAGGATGTCGGGGGAGACCCCGAGCGAGGCGCGGAACTCGGAGAACCGGGTCTTGCCGAAGAGGGCGTCACGAACCACGAGGAGTGCCCAGCGCTCGCCGACGACTTCGAGGCTCCGTGCGATTCCGCACGTGGGATCGGGACAGACTCGGGGGGACATGCGCCCATCGTAGCTCAGTTGGCTTTTCGTATCCAGCCTGGTACGGTCGGCGCATGCCCACTCACAACCGCCTCGCGTTCTGGACCTGCGCCGCCGTCCTCGCCCTCGCGCTCTGGACGAGCGGGGCCGCCACGCCGGTCTACCCGCTCTACACGAGCGACTGGCACCTCACGCCGATCCTCACGACGGCGATCTTCGCGGTCTACCCGCTCGTGCTGGTTGTGGTGCTTCTCGTCTTCGGTGACCTGAGCGACACCATCGGGCGCAGGGGGAGCATCCTGCTCGGGGTCGTGGCTTCGATGATCGGCGTTCTCCTCTTCGCTGTCGCGCCCAGCGTCGGCTGGGTCCTCGTCGGGCGGGCGTTCATGGGACTGGGCGTCGGGCTCTCGCTGAGCCCGTCGACAGCCAAGATGATCGACATCGCCGGGCCCGCCAACTCGGCTCGGACAGGCGCCATCAGTACGGCGTCCACCGCGGTCGGGCTTGTCTTCGCTTCACTTCTCGGTGGGGCGCTGGTCCAGTACGCTCCATTCCCGCTGCACCTGACCTACTGGGTTCTCCTGGGCGTCGAGGCCGCCGTCTTCGTGCTGGTCTGGAGGCTCGACCGCGACCGCGATGCGTCCGCGGGGCGCTGGCGTCCGCACGGCATCGTCGTGCCGCGCTTTCTCTGGGGAGCAGTCGCCGCGGCAGCCGTCTGCCTCAGTGCCGCCTACGCCCTCGGAGCCCTGATCCTCTCGCTCGGCGCCTCGATCGGCAAACAGCTCGTCGGCAGCGACAACGCCTTCGTCACCGGAGCGATCATCGCCCTGTCGATGGTCGTCATCGGCCTCGTGGCACTGGCGTCACGCGCCATTCCGCTCGTCGTCGCCATGCCGATAGCGCTCGTCGCCACGGCCCTCGGCTTCACGTCGCTGGTGGCCGCCGCCGCGTCGCACTCGCTGGGGCTCTTTCTGGTCTTCTGTGTTCTCGGCGGCGTCGGCTACAGCCTCCTCTTCGCAGCCGGCCTGCAGATCATCGGGAAGTTCGCCCCGGCCCACCACCGCGCCGGAACCTTCAGCGCGGCCTACCTGGTGGCCTACCTCGCCCAGGGAGCCACGGCGCTCTGGCTCGGCGCCGAGGCGACGTCCGGCGGACTGCAGCACGCCGTCGATGTCGGCGCGCCCGTCATCGTGGCACTCGCCCTCGCGGCACTCGTGCTGGTCGTGGTGCTGGCCCGGCCACGTCGTGTCGCTGTGGCCGTGACCAACTAGGGCGCAGGATCCTGCGCGTCTGGCGGGCACGGCACGAGTGAGGGGACAGACATGCAGGATCCTGCGGGTCGGCCCCCAGCACCGGGAGCCGCGCCGCGCATGGATCAGCCCGCGGTGTGCTCGTCGAGGAAGGCCAGGGTGCTGTTCCAGGCCTGGTCGGCGTACGCCGCGTTGTAGGCGTGAGGGTTCGTGTTGTTGAAGAACGCGTGGCCGGTGCCTTCGAAGACCGTCGGTGTGAAGTCGACACCCGCGTCGGTCATGCCCTTCGTGACGTCGGGGAGCCCTGTGATCAGTCGCTCGTCTTCGTCGCCGTAGAACGCCAGCACCGGAGCGGTGATGTTGGCCAGCTCGGCCGTTGCGGGCGGGGAGCCGTAGAACGGCACGGCGGCCGTGATGCGCGCGTCGGCGGCGGCGAGGGCGAAGCTGTAGGTGCCTCCGAAGCAGAAGCCGGTGACGGCGAGGTGACCCGCGGCTCCGGGCTGTTCGTCGAGCCAGTCGAGCACCTGTCGGAGCGATGCGACCGCCCACGCGCCGAACTCCGGCGAATGCATGGGGGCCGATGCCTCGCGCATCCGGGTCTGGGCGTTGTTCTTGGCCTCGTCGTCGTTGCCGGCCCGGATGGCCGACAGCTCTGCGCCGAGGTTCGGGGTGATGCCGCCGCGGCTCAGGATGTCGGGGGCGGCGACGATCCAGCCTTGGGCGGCGAAGCGGTCGGCGATGTCGCGGATGTGGTCGACGAGACCCCAGATCTCGTGGATGACCACGAGGCCGCCCTTGACGGGTGTGCCGTCGGGAGGGGTCGCGGTGTACACGTCGAAGGGGCCGTCGTTGTCGAGGTGAATCGTCTCTGCCATGGGAGCAGTCAAGCACTGGTCGCTTTGGGAGACGCGGGAGAACCCGCGTGCGGACGAGAAACTGCGCTGCGGCGGACTCGACGGGGTGGCACTCTCGGCGCCGGGACTGCGCCGAAAAGGCAGCGCTGGTGTCGGCGGTGACCGGTAGCGTCATGCCATGGCAACGCATCCTCTCGAACCTCTTTCCGCCGCCGAGATCGCGCAGGTCGCCGCAGTCCTGCGTCGTGATCGGGGTCTCAAAGACACGGCGCGGTTCGTCTTCGTCGAGCTGCACGAGCCGCCGAAGTCCGAGGTCATCGGCTGGCGGCCGGGGCAGCCGTGGGAGCGGCGCGGCTCCGCCTCGATCCGCGAGACCTCCGAGCGTGCCACCTACGAGGCCGTCGTGTCGCTCACCGAAGACGCCGTCGTGTCGCTCGAGCTGATCCCCGACGTGCAGCCGCCGATCAGCGTTGAAGAGTTCGATCTGGCCGAAAACCTCGTTCGCAACGACGAGCGCTGGCAAGCGGCCCTGCTCCTTCGCGGGGTCACCGACTTCAGCCTGCCGATGATCGACAAGTGGTCGTCGGGGTACACCGGTGAGGGCGACGCGCCTTCGCGTCGGTTGGCGCGACTGCTGACTTTCGTGCGGAGTGCTCCCGGCGACAACGGCTATGCGCATCCCGTCGAGGGGCTCATCGTGTTGATCGACATGGACGTCTGGGAGGTTCTCGAGGTCGTCGACCACGGCGTCGTGCCGCTCCCGCCCCGCGACGGCAATTTCGGGCCGACGCAGTTCTCCCGCGACAACAACTACCCGCGAATCGAAGCCCAGCGCGAGGCGATGAAGCCGATCGAGATCAGCCAGCCCGAAGGATCCAGCGTGG
>JAODMX010000531.1 GCA_025464735.1 Frondihabitans sp.
CGCAGCAGGTCGCGCGACTGATCGTGACTGCGCTCGACGCGATGAAGTCCGAGAACGACCGCAAAGCCGACGAACTGGGCCTCATCGACGCGGAGGCCGGCGACGGAGACCACGGCATCGGCATGCAGCGCGGGGTGACGGCGGGAGTCGAGGCCGCTCGCAAGGCGCTCGAACAGGGCGCAGGATCCCAGACGGTCCTGGAACGCGCCGGCGATGCCTGGTCCGATCGCGCCGGTGGTACTTCGGGGGCGCTGTGGGGCTCGGCACTCGTGGCGGTGGGCGCTGCACTCACCGACACCGAGACCCCGGATCGGCACCGTGTCGCGGCCGGAGTCGCCCAGGCGACCATCGAGATCCTGGAGTTCGGGGCCGTGGTCGGCGACAAGACGATGGTCGACGTGCTCGTCCCCTTCGGCGAGACGCTGACCGCACGCGTGAACGCAGGGGGCTCTCTGGTCGAAGCGTGGAACGCGGCAGCCGACGTCGCCTCCGATGCGGCCGCGGCCACCTCAGGCCTGCTGCCGAAGATGGGACGCGCCCGACCCCACGCCGAGAAGAGCCTCGGTACGCCCGACGCCGGCGCCGTCTCACTCGGGCTGATCGTCCGGGCCGTAGGCGACGTCCTCGCCGCAGGCCCGGCCAGCGTCGCGAACCCGAAGATCCCATCCCTCGAAGGAGAACACCATGGCTGAGAAATTCCGCATCGTCGTCGGCTCGGACGACGCCGGCTTCGACTACAAGGAGATCATCAAGGGCGACCTGGCGGAGAACGATCTCGTCGCCTCGGTGACCGACGTCGGGGTCGACGCGACCGCGCACACGCCGTACCCGTCCGTCGCGATCGCCGCGGCCGAACTCATCGCGAACGGGGAGGCAGACCGCGCCATTCTCATCTGCGGTACCGGTCTCGGCGTTGCCATGAGCGCCAACAAGGTGCCAGGGATCCGGGCCGTCACTGCCCACGACTCGTTCTCCGTGGAGCGGTCGATCCTGTCCAACAACGTGCAGATCCTCTGCATGGGTCAACGCGTCGTCGGCATTGAGGTCGCGCGCCGCAACGTTCGCGAGTGGCTGACCTACCGCTTCGACGAGACGAGTGCCTCGGCCGAGAAGGTCCAGGTGCTGAGCGACTACGAGGCGACGCACAGCCGCACGGGTGAGATCGCGGCGGTGGGAAACACCGCATGCTGAGCGACCCGGCAGCAGTCCCGTACACGGTGGGGGTGAGCCTGAAGATGTACTTCGGCCACGCCCGCACGGTGGAGTGGGCCGCTGCCCTCGGCGACATCGCGCGTCGCCATGCCGCCGTGCGATCGGGCCTCGTCGACCTGTTCGTCGTGCCGACGTTCCCGTCGATCCTGCCCGTTCGCGAGGCGCTCGGTGACGCGCCGGTCCGCCTCGGCGCGCAGGACATCGCGTGGGCCGACGAGGGTGCCTTCACCGGGGAGGTCTCCGGAGTCGAACTCCGAGAGATCGGCTGCACCCTTGCCGAAATCGGTCACGCCGAGCGCCGCTCCCTGTTTCACGAGGGCGACGACGTGATCGCCGCGAAGACTGCGGCCGCGTTCCGGAACGGCCTCACGCCCCTGCTCTGCGTCGGCGAAGAGACGAAGGCGCCACCCGCCGTGGCGGCGCTGGAGGTGGAGTCTCAACTCCGGGCAGCGCTCGCCGCTGCCGACAGGACAGGCCTCGCCGGTCCGATCATCGTCGCCTACGAACCTCAGTGGGCAATCGGCGCGGCCGAGCCGGCGTCGCCCCAGCACATCACGCAGACGGTGGCACGGCTCGAGAGCCTCGTCGACGACCTGCCCGGCCGCGCCGGGAGCCGAGTCATCTACGGCGGCAGCGCAAAACCCGGCCTGCTGACCGCGCTCGGCGGAACGGTGAAGGGGCTCTTCCTCGGCCGGTTCGCCCACGATCCCCGAGCCGTCACGCTGATTCTCGACGAAGTCGTGGCCCTTGCCTCGGTCAGGGCTGGCGGCACAGCATGACCTCGAGAAGCCGCATCGGCCTCAGCACCTACGCCTATTTCTGGCGGTTCTCCGAGCGCGTAGCGGAGCCTATGAGCCTGGCCGACATGATGCGTGACGCTGCTCGGCTCGGATCCGAGGTCTTCCAGATCTGCGATTACGCTCCTCTCGACGCGATGACCGCGGACGATCTCGCCGATGTGAAAAACCTCGCCGACCAACTCGACCTGGCTCTCGAGATCGGCACCCGCGGCACGAATCCTGAGCACCTCCAGCGGTATCTGGAGCTGGCGAAAGGTCTCGGCGCCGGGCTCGTCCGCAGCATGTGGACCTCGGGCGACGACCGACCCGCGCTCGACGAGAGCGTCCGGCGCTTGCGCGCGGTCATGCCCGGCTACGAAGACTCCGGCGTCACCCTCGCGCTCGAGACGTACGAGCAGGTGTCGACCGCCGACCTGGTCACGCTCGTCGAAACCGTTGATAGTCCGCGACTGGGCATCTGCCTCGACCCTGCCAACACGGTCGCTCGACTCGAACTGCCCGACGATGTCACTTCCCGGTGCCTCCCCCACGTCGTCAACTGGCACGTCAAGGACTTCGACTTCACCCGCCAGGTCGGCTGGGTGGGGTTCAGCCTGGTCGGTGTGCCCCTAGGAGAAGGCCGTCTCGACTACGACGGGATGCAGCGAGACCTGGATCCCGCGCGGCGCGGGATCAACCAGATCGTCGAACACTGGCTGCCCTGGCAGGGCGACCCGGAGACCACCATTCGCCGAGAGGCCGAGTGGACCACGCAGAACCTCGAAATTCTAAGGAGCAAGAATCATGACTGACACCCTCGACACCCAGGCTTCCACCGTCACCTACGCGGACGGCCAGGGCTCATCAGACATCACCGTCGCCGTCATCGGCGCGGGCGGGAAGATGGGCCAGCGCGTCTCGAACAACCTCGCCAAGAGTGCCTACAGCGTGCTCTACAGCGAGGCCTCGCCCACGGGCGTCGCACACATCGAGTCGCTCGGACGCACCGTCACCCCGACCGACGACGCCGTGAAGGGCGCCGACGTCGTAATCCTCGCCGTCCCGGACGTCGTCCTCGGCAAGGTCTCCGAGAGCGTCGTTCCGCAGATGAAGTCGGGCGCGATCATCCTGACCCTCGACCCGGCCGCCGCTTACGCCGGCTTGCTCCTCGCCCGTGAGGACATCCACTACGCCGTCGCTCACCCGTGCCACCCGAGCGTATTCCTCGAGCGCACCACGAAGGAGGAGTGGGCGGACACCTTCGGAGGCGTCGCCGCGCCGCAGGAGGTCGTCGCCGCTCTCGAGGGTGTCGACGAGTCTTCGCCGGTGCGCGCGCTCACCACGCAGATCATCTCGACGATCTATGCCCCCGTCATCGCCGTGCACTACGTCACCGTCAAGCAGCTCGCTGTGCTGGAGCCGACCCTCGTCGAAACCATTGCCTGCATGATCGGCGCGTTCCTCAAGGAGGCACTCGAGGAGACCGTCGACGGCGTCGGCGTTCCCTATGAGGCCGCCCGCGCGATCCTCTACGGCCACACCTGGATCGCGCTCACCAATGGCCTCCGCGGCTCCAATCCCTTCTCGGACGCCTGCCACATCGCCATGGACTACGGCCGCGAGTCGATCGTGAAGGACGACTGGAAGAAGATCTTCGACGACAACCAGCTCGACAGCGTGATCGCGCGCATGCTCAAGATCGACGCCGTGAAGCGGTAGCTCGAGAGCGGCGCTGCCGTCGGTGCGGGAGTCGATTCAGTGGTGTGGTGGCCGGAAGATCTCTCGCGCTTCCCGGACCGCGTAGTAGACGATGACGTATCCGGCGACGGGATCGGCCCACCACCAGTCCAACGTGAGATCAAGGGTGAGTCCAACGAGCACGGCAACGGCGAGGAGACCGTCGACGAAAGTGACCCGGCCTTCGGTGATGAGGACAGGGTTGCCGAGGCTGTGACCGGTTCGGCCCTTGGCGGCCGCGAGGCCGAACATGACGAGGGCAGTGATCCCGGTCCACACGATTCCGCCGACGCTCTGCGAGGGGTGGTGCTGCGCGATGAGCGCGATGGTGGACTGGATGAGCAGGTACACCGCAAGCGCAATGAATGCTGCTCCAATCAGTCGCAGGGCGCGCCGCTGGCGTTCTTCACCGGTGCCCGAGAGCTCCCAGAGCACGACCGTGCTGGCTCCGATTTCGATGAGGCTGTCCAGGCCGAAGCCTGCGAGGGCGACGGACGAGGCCGTTATCGCCAGCACCGCCAGGATGACGACCCCGACGACATTCCAGCCCAGCGTGATGATTTCCAGGGCAACTCCGCGCCGATGCAGTCTCCGCTGCCGCTCTGCGGGAGAGGCGACGCTGGTCATGACGTCATCATCTCAGTAGACCGCCACGATGTGACATCCTGGGCCTCTCAAAGGGCGCTGGTAGCGGTGAACCGAGGGTTCCGCGATCGTGGCCGACCCGGCTGGCCTGCAGCGAGGGTACCGTCCGGGGCGATGTGGCTGAACATTTGGCCGATGACGGCGAGGATGTGCGGGTCGTCGACTCGATACATCTGGCGGCGGCCGTCGCGGCGTGCGGCAACGATGCCGGCCGCTCGAAGTTTCGCGAGCTGCTGACTCGCCGCGGGGAGGAGCTGTCGGGTGCGATCGGCGAGAGTCTGCACATCGAACTCCCCCTGGGCCAGGATCACTACCAGGTGCAGACGTGACGGCACGGACAGCAGGTCGAAGGTCGCCGCCGCCACGTCGAGCTGCGCATCGGTCGGTTCGGCTGTGGCTTTGGTCATCGACCCAGTCTCCCACGTTTCGTCACTTGCGCAATTAGTTGACTATTTGAGGTCGAGACGTCTATCCTCGACGAGGCCCCATCGGGCCGCGCCGCACTCGATGCGGAGTCGTGACCAGGTACTGGTCGCCGAACGAAGGAGGTGAGACGCATGTCGTCAGACAGTCATAGTCCCGTGCTCTCACCCTTCTTCGCAGCCGAAGCCTGACCGACACCGGTCTGGATGACGCCTGCCTGACCGGAGGTCGTCATGACTCTTCTCCGCCCCTTCACCCGCGCCCCCGGCGCGCTACGCACTGGACGTAACACCACCGCCGACATCGTCGTTCTGCTCGGCGTCATCGTCACCCTCTACGTGATCGTCGATCTCTCACACGGGGTGGTCGCCCCGTTCTCGCCCGCTCACGCTGCCTCAACGGTGTCGACGAACCCCTGGGAACTCCCGTACTACGCAGCCCGGTCGCTGCTTCGGATGTTCGCAGCTCTGTTCGTCTCCGTCGTGTTCACGCTCGTCTATGCCACGGTCGCCGCCCGCTCGCGCCGGGCCGGCCTTGTCCTGATCCCGATCCTCGACATCCTCCAGTCGATCCCGGTGCTCGGATTCCTGTCCGTGACCCTGACGATCTGGCTGACGATCTTCCCGAACAGCATCCTGGGCCTGGAGTGCGCGTCCGTGTTCGCGATCTTCACCTCGCAGGCCTGGAACATGACGTTCGCGTTCTACCAGTCGCTGACGACGCAGCCCCGGGATCTCGACGAGGCGGCCCGCCTGATGCGACTGACGAAGTGGCAGCGATTCTGGAAACTCGACGTACCGGGCGCCATGATCCCGCTGGTGTGGAACGGGATGATGAGCTTCGGCGGCGGCTGGTTCTTCCTCGTCGCCTCCGAGGTCATCAGCGTCAACAACCACAGCTACGCCCTCCCCGGCATCGGGAGCTTCGTCGCGACCGCTGCCGAGCAGGGCAACGCCGGGAAGATCGTCCTCGCCTCCGCGGTCATGGTCGTCATGGTCGTCGGCGTGAACTTCTTCTTCTGGCGCCCGCTGACCGCCTGGGCAGAGAAGTTCCGCAACGAGGACTCCGAAAGTAGCGACCAGCCGCGCAGCATCGTGTACGACCTCTTGCGCCGCTCTCGGATCCCCCGACTCCTCGGCCAGGGTGTTCGCCCCGTCGGCACTGTGCTCCTCTCGGTGACACGCCCGTTCGGACTCGCCGAGCACCGCTTCGCGGACCACGACCGACGCCGTCGCGCCGGCGACGTCGTCTTCGGCATCATCCTCGGTGCGGCGATTCTCTACGGAGTCGTCCGCATGCTCGGCTTCATCTCGTCCACGGTCGGCTTCGGCCAGGTGGGGGTGGCGTTCATCGATGGCCTGGCGACCTTCGCACGGGTCGTCGTTCTCCTCATCGTCGCCACGATCGTGTGGGTTCCCGTCGGGGTGTGGATCGGAATGAATCCGACGGTGAGCAGGATCGCGCAACCGGTCGTCCAAATCCTGGCGAGCTTCCCGGCGAACTTCCTGTTCCCGCTTGTCGCCGCCGGGCTCGTCGCGACCGGCGTGAGCTTGAACATCGGCGGGATCCTTCTGATGAGCCTCGGCGCCCAGTGGTACATCCTCTTCAACGTGATCGCCGGTGCAAGCGCGATCCCCAACGACCTCCGCGAAGCATCCAGGAACCTCGGTCTCGGCCGGGTGCTGCGGTGGAAGAAGCTGATCGGACCGGCCATCTTCTCCGCCTACGTCACCGGCGGCATCACGGCCGCCGGCGGCGCCTGGAACGCCTCCATCGTCTCCGAAATCGTCTCCTACAACGGGACCACTCTGCACGCAACGGGACTCGGTGCGTACATCGCCGACGCCACCGCTCACGGCGACTTCGCGCGCACCCTGATCGGCGTCGCCGTGATGAGCATCTTCGTCGTCGGCCTCAACCGCCTCCTCTGGCGGCGCCTCTACCGGCTCTCGGAGACCCGCTTCTCCCTCTGAGCCACACACCTTTTCTTTACTTCTCAACACTCCTGCAGGAGGCATCATGACCATCACCACTCCCACCACCACGTCCAAGCAGGCCCTCGTCTCCGTGCAGCACGTCTCCAAGCGGTTCACGGGCGGCGGAAACGGCAGCCTCACCGTCCTCGACGACGTCTCGTTTGAACTTCACGAAGGCGAGATCGTCGCCCTGCTCGGGAAGTCCGGATCCGGAAAATCCACCCTGCTGCGAACGATCGCCGGCCTCATCGAACCCAGCGACGGCATCGTCCTCTCGCACGGCGAGCCCCTTCGCGGCGCGAACTCCTCGGTCGGGATGGTGTTCCAATCGTTCGCGCTCATGCCCTGGCTGACGATCCAGGACAACGTCGAACTCGGGCTCGAAGCCCGAGGAGTGTCGCGCGCCGAGCGTCGGCAGCGGGCTCTCGATGCGATCGACCTCATCGGCCTCGACGGGTTCGAGTCCGCCTACCCGAAGGAACTCTCCGGCGGAATGCGGCAGCGGGTCGGCTTCGCCCGCGCCCTCGTCCTCCAGCCGGACGCCCTGCTGATGGACGAGCCGTTCAGCGCCCTCGATGTGCTGACCGCCGAGAACCTTCGCAATGAACTCATGGATCTCTGGGCACGGCCCGATTTTCCGACGAAGAGCATCTGCATCGTCACCCACAACATCGAAGAAGCCGTCCTGCTCGCGGACCGGGTCGTCGTCCTCGGATCCAACCCGGGCCACATCAAAGCCGACGTCCCCATCGATCTTGCGCGCCCTCGTGACCGTCGCGCCGACGGATTCGAAGCTCTCGTCGACACCCTCTACGGTCACCTCGCCGGCGTGGAAACCGTGGCGACCACGGATCCGGAAAGCAAGCCGGAGCGGCGAGGCGACCTCCCGCTGACCAAGCTCCTCCCGGAAGCAACCGTCGGCGGGCTCGCCGGTCTGGTCGAGATCGTGTTCGCCCACAACGGTCAAACCGATCTGCCCGACCTGGCCGCCGAGATCCTCTTCGAGGTCGACGACCTGCTCCCCCTCGTCGACGCCGCATCCCTCCTCGGCCTGCTCGAACTCGACGGTGTCGACGCCTACCTCACCGAAGACGGCAAAGCGTGGTACACCGCCGACATTCAAGCCCGCAAAGCCAAGTTCGCCACCCTCGCCGTCACCAGAGCGCCGCTCATCCGCACCATTTGCCGCACCCTGGAGAACTCCGACGACGGCGCACTGAGGGACGACTTCTTCCTCGATCTGCTCCGCCGAGGCCTGTCGGACGAGAACGCGCGCAAGCAGCTCGACATCGCCATCGACTGGGGGCGCTACGCCGAACTGTTCGACTACGACGCCGACAGCGGCGAGCTCGTGCTCACCGAAGTGTTCGCCTCACTCGCTCTCGACGACCCCGGCGCGTGAGACGCGTTCGAACTTCGGCGCCGCGGAAGCGTCGCGCCCGGTACTCGGGCCCGCATCTGCGTGACCACCTGGGACTGACGAAGTACGACGACGTTTCTCTGACCGAGAACGCACCCACAGGAGGACGAGCACCACGATGAGCACCACCGTGGCGACGGCGCCGACGATGAGCATGGCGGTGTCGCTGGATCCGGTGGCGCGCGGCCGAACGAACATCAAAGTATCCAATGTGAGCATGAAAGAAGCCAATCGCGGAATCCACTCACTGAAAAGGACCAATCGACGTAAAGTGGACCCATGTCCACGGTCGCTTCCGCCCCCACCTCACTCGGCTCGCATGCTCTCCAGCCCCTCCTCGGCGAATGGCGCCGCGGTGGCCGGGCGCACCAGGAGCTGGCGGAGAAGCTCGACCTCCTCCTGATCGACGGCCGAATCCCTTCCGGCACGCGCCTGCCCGCTGAACGCGAGCTCGCCGCGAGCCTGGGGGTGAGTCGCACCACGATCGTGTCGGCGTACCGGGTGCTTCGCGAGCGCGGCATCCTTCGAAGCGTCCAGGGGTCGGGCAGCGTGCTCGAACTCCCCCAACGCTCCGAGCACGGCCCGGCGTCGGTTCGCGGCGCCGGCGTCGACCTCACCCGATCCACGCCAGCGGCGTGGGAAGAGCTGCCGCGCCTCGTCACCGAGGCTGCAGCGGTGCTCCCCGAGCAGATGGCGATCGGCGGCGTCGACTTCTACGGCCTGCCCCGCCTCCGCGAACTCATCGCCGAACGCTACACCGCGCGCGGTGCGCCGACGACCGCCGACAACATCCTCATCACGCTCGGCGCGCAGCACGCGATCGCGCTGATCGCGCGCACCCTGATCGGTCGGGGCGACCGGGTCGTCGTCGAGTCTCCGAGCTATCCGCACGCCCTCGACGCATTCCGGTCTGCGGGAGGCCGCCCCGTGGCCAGCCCGCTGACACCGACCGGCGTCGACATCGATCATCTCGCGGAGACCATCCAGGGTGCGCGCCCCGCTCTCGCCTACCTGATGCCCGACTTCCACAATCCGACGGGGCTCAGCATGAGCGACGAACAGCGGGAGCGTCTCATCGAGACAGCGGCCCGCACCGGAACACCGCTCGTCATCGACGAGACGACGGCCGAACTCGACATCGACCGTCCGACCTCGACGCGGCCCTTCGCCGCCTTCCCCGCTCGCGGCGCCACCGTGATCACGATCGGCTCGATCAGCAAAACCGTCTGGAGCGGCCTCCGGGTCGGCTGGATCCGAGCCGACCGCTATCTGATCGACCGATTCGCGGCGTCGCGACCGGCGGGCGACATGGGCAACACCGTCCTCGATCAGCTTGTCACGGCGGGGGCGATGCCCGACCTGCCCCGGATCCTGCGCCATCGCGGTGAGCAGCTGGGTGCCTCCCGCGATCACGCGGTGTCCCTTCTCACACGGTTACTCCCCGCGTGGGAGGTCCCGTCGATCCACGGCGGTCTCGCGATGTGGGTCGGGCTCGGCGCGCCACTCAGCTCGGCGCTCGCCCTGGCCGCGAGGAGCCACGGGGTCACCATCACGGCGGGCCCGCGCTTCGGCATCGACGGCGCGTTCGAACGATGGATCCGGATTCCGATCGCTTCGCCCGCGGCGGAGCTCACCCAGGGCATCGAGGGTCTGGCCCGAGCGTGGGCAACGCTCGACCCGGGCCAGCGTCTGGTCGGCTCCGAGGCCGCCTTCGTCGTCTGATGGC
>JAODMX010000544.1 GCA_025464735.1 Frondihabitans sp.
ACCGGCTACAACATGATCATCATCTACGCGTCACTGCAGTCCATCCCCGCCGAACTGCTTGAAGCTGCACACCTCGATGGGGCGTCCGCCTGGCGGACCGCGTGGCACGTCAAGATCCCCATGGTGCGAAGCGCCATCATCCTGTCCGCGATCTTCTCGATCATCGGTTCGGCTCAGCTCTTCAACGAGCCCACCGTTCTGCAGCCCATCTCCGGCGGATCCGTCTCGTCGGTCTACACACCGATCATGTCGGCCCAGGCGGCGGTGAACTCGGGCGACTACTCCTACGCGGCTGCCCAGTCCGTCATCCTCGCCGTCGTCGTCGGAATCGTCTCGTTCACCTTCTTCACACTCACGACCCGGAAGGATGCCGCATGAGCGCCGTCACAGGACGCCCGCGCGCCGTACAAAGCCGGCGCGATGTCAGCCCCGTGGGCCGCACCGTCGTCATCGTCGTTCTCGGTCTCACGGCGATCTACTTCCTCTTTCCGCTCTGGTGGCTCATCGTCTCGTCAACGAAGCCATTCGGCGAGCAATTCTCGGGGAGCGGACTCTGGTTTCAGGGCTTCGGGCTTTTCAACAACCTCGCCCGATTGACCTCCGAAGAAGGCGGCATCTTCTGGCGCTGGATGCTGAACAGCATCATCTACTGCGGTGTGGGGGCGTCCGTCGGCACGGTCTTGGCGTCGATGTGCGGCTATGCGCTCGCCAAGTACAGTTTCCGGGGGCGCGGCCCGCTCTTCGCGATGATCCTGGCCGCAGTACTGGTCCCCAAGATCATGTTCACTCTGCCGCTGTACTTGATGTTCTCGGGGGTGCACCTGATCAACAATCCCCTCGCCGTCCTTCTGCCGAGCGTTGTCAGCCCCTTCGGCGTCTACCTTTCACGAGTATTCGCCGCTCAATCCGTTCCTGATGAAGTCATCGAGGCCGGCCGACTGGACGGCGCGAGCGAATTCCACATCTTCCGCAGCATCTCGACGCGCATGATGCTGCCCGCGCTGGTCACGATCTTCCTCTTCCAATTCGTCGACATCTGGAACAACTACCTGCTCCCGGCCATGGTTCTCACCAGTGACTCCTTACAGCCGGTGACCGTCGGCCTTGTCGGATGGAATGCCAGCCACGTCGCCATCCCCCCGGCGCTCGTCGTGATCGGCTCTCTAGTCTCAGTAGTGCCCCTCATCATCGCCTTCCTTGCTCTCCAACGCTTCTGGCGTGCAGGGCTGACGGCTGGCGCAGTCAAGTGACGGCACTCGTGCCGACGCAGCGAAGCGCGACGACCCCAGCGACTCTTACCTCTTCAGAGGGCTCCCTCTATCGAAACGGCATCCCGCATCAGGTCCTGTCGGGCTCGCTGCACTACTTCCGAGTGCACCCGGAGCAGTGGAAAGACCGACTGGAGCGAGTCGCTGCGATGGGCCTGAACACCATCGATACCTACATTCCATGGAACTTCCACCAGCGTCATCGCAACAACACGCGGTTCTCCGGCTGGCAGAACGTGGAGGCGTTCGTTGCTCTCGCGGGCGACGTCGGACTCGATGTGATCGTCCGTCCCGGGCCCTACATCTGCGCCGAGTGGGACAACGGCGGCCTGCCGGCCTGGGTGACCCGTGCCGTCGGAAACCGGGTGAGGACGTCGGATCCGGAGTTCCTGGATCTGGTCGACGACTGGTTCGGCGACCTCATCCCTCGCCTGGCCGGCCTGCAAGCGTCCAACGGCGGACCCATTGTCGGCGTACAGGTGGAGAACGAGTACGGCAGCTTCGGCGACGACGCGGCCTATCTCGATTGGCTTCACGACCGAATCCTGGATCTCGGAATCAACGAGCTCCTCTACACCGCCGATGGCCCCACCGACCTGATGCTCGACGGTGGAACCCTCGACGGCATCGTGTCGGCGGTCACCCTCGGCACAAAACCGGAAGACGCGTACCGGCTCCTGCGCGATCGGCGTCCCAACGACCCGTTCTTCGTGGCCGAGTTCTGGAACGGCTGGTTCGACCACTGGGGTGAGAACCACCACGTTCGTGATCCTCGCGGGGCAGCCGCTGTTGTCGACGATATTGTGAACAGGCATGGGTCAGTCAGCCTGTACATGGCCCATGGCGGTACCAATTTTGGGCTGACGGCTGGCGCGAATCATGACGGCACCCGCCTTCAATCCACGATCACCAGCTACGATTCGGATGCCCCCGTTTCCGAGCACGGCGCGCTCATGCCGAAGTTCTTCGCGTTCCGCGATGTCTTCCTGCACGCGACCGGGCGTGCGGAGCGGATCGCGCCTCCGGCACCCGAGGTGCTGGCCCCCCGGCACCTGCCCGTCAGGCGGGGCGCAGCTCTTCTGCCGGCGCTCCGCTCAACGGACGCTGGCGTGAACCGGGTCTCGCCACTCACGTTCGACCAGCTCGATCTCGTCTCCGGGCTCATGCTGTACGAAGCGACCCCGCGTCTGCCCGCTCGCAGCAGTCGCCTCAGTGTTCGTGGGCTCCGCGACCGAGCCCACGTGTACCTCGACGGCGAGTTCCTCGGTGTCCTAGCCGACGAGTCCTCGACCGTCGAGCTTCCGGCGCGAGGGGCATCGGCAAAGCTGGAGCTCCTCGTGGAAAACCTCGGGCGTATCAACTACGGCCCCCGGCTCGGCGAAGACAAAGGAATCCTCAACGGCGTCCAGATCGACCGGCGACTCGTGCACGGATGGACGATGCGCACTCTGCCCCTCGACGAATGGTCCGGCCAGCAGCTTGCCAATGCGGGTGAGGCCGCCGAGTCGTCAGGAACAACGGGCTTCGCGACGGCAACGCTCGAGGTCAAGGCGACAGCCGATGCCTTCCTGGCGTTGCCCGGCTTCGGCAACGGG
>JAODMX010000016.1 GCA_025464735.1 Frondihabitans sp.
CACGAAGTGCAGGACCTGATCGAGCGAGCGTTGGGCGGCGCCCACCGACATGGCGGCGATGATGAGGCGCTCGACGGCGAGGCCGCGGCTGATGTGTCGCCAGGCCTCGCCTTCGAGACCCACCACCGCCGAGTGGGGCACTCGTACGCCGGTCAGGATGACGTCGTTGACGATGTGTGCCCCCATGGTCTGGATCGGCCGGATCTCGACCCCCGGCGTGTCGGTCGGAACCATCAGGAGGGTGAGCCCGTCGTGCCGATCGCCCGTGGGGTCGGACCGGGCTAACACGAGCAGATGCCGCGCGAGGTGCGCGAAGGAGATCCAGGTTTTCCTGCCGTCGATCACCCAGGCATCGCCGTCACGTCGAGCGGAGGTGGTGACGCTGGCCAGGTCGGATCCTGCGTCCGGTTCGGTCAGGGTGATGGACTCGACGCCGCCATGACGGATGACCGAGACGACGTCGCGTCGCTGGTCGGCCGAGCCGAAACGGAGATAGCTCTGCGCGGCGGTGAGCGCGGTCGCGTACGCCAGAATCGGCACACCCACCCGGGTCGTCTCTTCGAGCAGCAGACACTCCTCGGTGAAGGTGCGCCCGAGACCACCGTCTTCGACGGGCAGCGAGACCCCGAGGAGATCGCGCTCGGCGAAGTAGCGGAACGCCTCGTCGCTGTTCAGGGAGGTGTCGTCAGCGCTCAAGCCTCGGCGAGCGGCCTCGCTCCCGCAGATCTCCTGGCAGGCAGTCTCGACTCGACCGGCGTAGTCGCGTTGCGATTCGCTCAGGCGCATCTTTCTCCTTCGATGATCCGCTGATTGACGCTAGCACCGGCTCCTCGCTTGCTAGGCTTCACCTACAACTGAACACCGGGCCACAAACGCGTCGCGGGAGAGCGCTCGACACGAAGTCAACGACCTCACCGTCCACGATTTCCTCGTCGGCCACCGAAGGAGCAAGCTTCCCCGCCAATCTCTCAGGTACGACGTACCGCGACGTAGCGTCCCA
This sequence comes from Frondihabitans sp., assembly GCA_025464735.1. Next base: position 1,001 of record JAODMX010000016.1, read on the forward strand.
GGGCGCAGTGCTTCAGCACAGCACAGGGCCACTCTGAAAAGCAGGATTTCCGGATCCTCGCCGACGGTGAAAGCCGCGTCCGTCAGTCGGGCGCAGCGAAACTCTCAGGCCGATGACAGAGGGGGAGTGCGGCCACAGCTCGATCGTGGTCGACTGTAACCGTCCTCTCATCCTGCCCGCCCGTCACAGGCGCGAGCCCGTCCGGCCCACCCGCGGAGTCCTCCATGACCGACGCTACCGTTCCTCCCGCCGAAGAAGCGGTCGATGCCCGCTTCAGCCCCCTCCACGAGATTCATGTGGCAGCGGGAGCGACCTTCACCGACTTCGCCGGCTGGCAGATGCCGGTGCGCTACAGCTCCGACCTGCAGGAGCATCACGCTGTCCGCACCGCGGCCGGGCTCTTCGATCTCTCGCACATGGCCGAGATCGCCGTCTCGGGGCCGGGCGCGGGTGCGTTTCTCGACAGTGCGCTGGCCGGCACGCTCTCGACGATCGCTGTCGGTCGCGCGAAGTACTCCCTGCTTCTGACGGCAGGAGGCGGCATCGTTGACGACGTCGTCGTCTACCGCCTTGACGAGCACGACTTCCTGATCGTGGCCAACGCGGGCAATCGCGACGCTGCGTTCGCGTTGCTCGCCCACCGAGCGGACGGCTTCGACGTCACCGTCGACGACGAGAGCGACGACACCGCGCTGATCGCGATCCAAGGCCCCGCGGCCGAGGGTGTGCTCGACGAACTCGTGACCTCCGACCGGCTGGCTCCCGACAGCCCCCTGACAGACCTTCGCTACTATCGCGTTCTCCGGGCGACATTCGACGACGTCCCCATCCTGATCGCCCGCACGGGCTACACCGGCGAAGACGGCTTCGAGCTCTACATCGACAACGACGACGCGCCCGCCCTCTGGTATGCGCTGGCCGAAGCCGGTGCCCCTCGGGGGGTCGTGCCCGCCGGGCTCGCCAGTCGAGACACTCTGAGGCTGGAGGCGGGCATGCCGCTGTACGGGCACGAACTGGGGCTCCACACCAAGCCGGCGCAGGCCGGCCTTCGCCGCGTCGTCGATCTCACCAAAGGCGATTTCGTCGGGCGTGAGAACGTCGAGCCTGAGCCGGGTGCCCGCGTGCTCGTCGGCCTGTCTCTCGAGGGCCGTCGCGCCGCCCGCGCCGAGTACGCGGTGCTTGACTCGTCAGGGACAGTCGTTGGCGAGGTCACCAGCGGCGCGCTTTCGCCGGCCCTCGGTCACCCCGTCGCGATGGCGTACGTCGATCCTGATTCGTCGACGCCCGGCACCGTCCTCGCAGTCGATGTCCGCGGCACCGCCATTCCGGCGACCGTCGTCACCCTTCCCTTCTACAAGCGCTCCTGAAAGGCGTCGTTCCATGGCTGATGTGACCACCCTCAAATACACGCCGGAGCACGAATGGTTGCTCATCGACGGTGACACCGCGACCGTCGGTATCACCGACTACGCGGCCGACAAGCTGGGCGACGTCGTCTACGTCGATCTGCCCGCCGTGGGCACCGAGGTCGAGGCGGGCAAGGTCATCGGCGAGATCGAGTCCACGAAGTCGGTCGGTGAGCTCTTCGCACCGGTGCTCGGTACCGTCCTTGAAGTCAACGACGCGGTGGTGGACAGCCCCGACCTCGTCAACTCGGCGCCGTTCGACGACGGCTGGTTGATCAAGATCAGCCTCTCGGGCGACCTTCCGGCTCTCCTCTCTCGCGACGAGTACCTCGCGCTCACCGCCGAATGAGCGGCCTCCTGCCCGGAGTCGCGGCGGACGGTTTCGTCGACCGTCATATCGGCACGACTCCCGCCGACCAGGCCACGATGCTGCGAGTGCTCGGCCACGACACCATCGCGTCGCTCGTCCGCGCCGCCGTTCCCGACAGCATCGCTGCCGCGCCGCTGGACGACAGCATCCTGCCCGAGCCGATCGGCGAGCAGGAGACGCTTGCTGAGCTCCGGATCCTGGCCAACCGTAATCAGGTGAACCGCTCCTTCCTCGGGCTCGGCTACTACGGCACCGTGACGCCGGCCGTGATTCAACGCAACGTGCTTGAGAACCCCAGCTGGTACACCGCCTCCACGCCGTATCAGCCGGAGATCTCGCAGGGGCGCCTCGAGGCGCTGATCAACTTCCAGACGATGGTGTCGGAGCTCACCGGTCTCACGACGGCCAACGCATCGATGCTCGACGAATCGACGGCCGTGGTCGAAGGGATGCTGCTCGCTCGCCGAGCATCCAAGTCACCCAGCGCCCGGTTCGTCGTCGACAGCGACGCGCTGCCCCAGACGAAGGCCCTTCTCGCTGGCCGAGCTGCCGCCGTGGGCATCGAGCTCGTGGAGTTGCCACTTGCGAGCGCCGGTGCTTCCGACCTTCCCGAGGCGTTCGGCGTGTTCGTGCAGTACCCCGGCGCGTCCGGTGCGGTCTGGGATCCTGCGGCACTCGTCGAACGGGTCCACGCCGATGGCGGACTCGCAGTCGTAGCCGCCGATCTCCTGGCCCTCACGCTGCTCACCGCCCCCGGCGAATTCGGGGCTGATGTCGCGGTCGGCACCAGCCAGCGGTTCGGTGTTCCCATGGGCTTCGGTGGCCCGCACGCCGGCTACATGGCTGTTCGCACCGGCCTCGAACGCCAGCTGCCCGGTCGCCTCGTCGGCGTTTCGCAAGACGCGGTCGGCAACCCGGCATATCGCCTCAGCCTGCAGACCCGTGAGCAGCACATCCGGCGCGAGAAGGCGACCTCGAATATCTGCACCGCGCAGGTGCTCCTCGCCGTCATGGCGTCGATGTACGCGGTCTATCACGGGCCGTGGGGCCTCAAGCACATCGCCTCGCGCACTCATCAGCACGCCGTCGATCTGGCCGCCGGGGCGCGGGCCGCCGGGGTCGCCACCGCCTCCGACGCTTTCTTCGACACGGTGACCCTCTCCCTGCCGGGTCAGGCCACCGATGTCGTGCTCCGGGCGCACCGAGAGGGCTACCTGCTGCTCGAAGTAGACCCCGACACGGTCTCGATCTCGACCGACGAGACGACGACTCGTGACGATCTCGACGCGCTCTCCAGGATCCTGGGATTCCCGATTCCGACCGGCACGCCGTCGCCGTTGGCAGAGTCGCAGCTCCGAACGAGCGACTACCTCACTCACCCGGTCTTCCGCACCCATCGCAGCGAGACCAGCATGATGCGGTACCTCAAGCACCTCGCCGACAAGGACTACGCGCTCGACCGCGGGATGATCCCGCTCGGCAGCTGCACGATGAAGCTCAACGCCGCCACCGAGATGGCGGCCGTCACGTGGCCCGAGTTCGCGAACATCCACCCGTTCGCGCCCGCGGACGACGTCTCGGGCTACCTCGAGCTCATCGGACAACTCGAGGGCTGGCTAGCGGAGGTCACCGGGTACGACACCGTGTCGCTGCAGCCGAACGCCGGGAGCCAGGGCGAGCTCGCCGGTCTCCTCGCCATCCGCGGCTACCACCTCGCGAACGGAGACGTCGGACGCACGGTCTGTCTCATTCCGCAGAGCGCTCACGGCACCAATGCGGCCAGCGCCGTGCTGGCGGGCCTCCGGGTCGTCGTCGTGGCGTGCGACGAAGCCGGGAACGTCGATCTCGACGACCTCCGCGCGAAGGTCGGGGTGTATGGCGCGGAGCTGGCCGCGCTGATGGTCACCTATCCGTCGACGCACGGTGTCTACGAGCACGACATCCGGGCCATCACCGACGCGGTTCACGAGGCCGGCGGTCAGGTTTACGTCGACGGCGCCAACCTCAACGCGCTGTTGGGGTTCGCGCGGTTCGGCGAGTTCGGCGGCGACGTGTCCCACCTCAACCTGCACAAGACCTTTTGCATCCCGCACGGCGGGGGCGGCCCAGGCGTCGGCCCCGTCGCCGCGAAGGCGCACCTGGCGCCCTTCCTGCCCGGCCACCCGCTCGCGCAGCAGCAGGACCGTCGCACGGGCGCGCCTCTGGCTGTCGACGGTCAGCGCCTCGCGCACTCCGGCGTGCCCGTCTCGGCGGCCCCCTACGGGTCACCGAGCATCCTGCCGATCTCGTGGGCATATGTCCGCATGATGGGCACCGCCGGCCTGACCGCGGCGACCGGAGCAGCTGTCCTTGCGGCGAACTACGTCGCAGCCAGGCTCCGCGACTATTACCCGGTGCTCTACTCGGGAGACGGCGGTCTCGTCGCGCACGAGTGCATCCTCGACCTCAGGCCCCTGCGCGACGCCACCGGGGTCACCGTCGACGACGTGGCCAAGCGGCTGATCGACTACGGCTTCCACGCCCCGACGATGTCGTTCCCCGTGGCGGGCACACTGATGGTCGAGCCGACCGAGAGCGAGGACCTCGGCGAGATCGACCGCTTCATCGACGCCATGATCGCGATCAAGGCCGAGGCCGACCGTGTCGGGGCCGGCGAGTGGACTCCCGAGGAGTCGCCGCTCCGCGGAGCACCCCACACGGCCGAGTCGGCCATCGTGGGGGAGTGGACCGCCGCCTACACGCGCGAGGAGGCCGTCTATCCGCTGCACTCGCTCGTGAGGTCGAAGTACTGGCCGCCGGTCCGCCGCATCGACCAGGCCTATGGCGACCGCAACCTCTTCTGTGCGTGCCCGCCCGTGGAGGCGTTCGCCTGACGCGCGTCGCGCAGGTCGCGCGACTCCGCGACTCGCCACTCACTTTCTCTACGAGGTGCCATTCGTGGAGTTGAGGTTGCGCGTGGGGCCTGTCGCGCGAGCGCGGAAGGTTAGGACTCCACGACTCGCCGCTCACCTTTGCGAAGGAGAGCCATTCGTGGAGTTGAGTCTGGCGCCCGAAGAGCCTCAGGCGAGGACGCCCGTGATCGCCTCCTGTAGCACGGCGGCGTTCTGGAACCGCGCGCCGACGAGCGACACGTGTTTCCAGCGGACGAGGCCCTGCGCGTCGACCACGAAGACCGAGCGCCGGAGCCCGAGACCCTTCAGCCCGACTCCGTAGCGGCGCACTGCGACGCCGTTCTCGTCGGCCAGCAGCGGGAAGGTGAGTCCTTCCTTGCGGGCGAAGTTCTCGTGGCTCGTGAGGTCTTGTTTGCTGATGCCCCAGACCGTCGCGCCGAGGTCCTCGAAGCCGGCGAGCTCCGCCTGGTAGCTGCAGAGCTGGGCCGTGCAGACGGCGGTTTGGTCGCCCGGGTAGAACGCGAGGACGACGGGGGCACCGAACTGCGCGGAGAGGCAGAACGTCTTCTTCTCGACCACGCCGTTCGTCACGGTGATTCCTGGCAGTGAGAAGTCCGGGGCGATGCTGCCCACCTCAGGGATGCTCATGCCACGAGCGTACGTCCCCGCACCCGGAATTCCTCCTGTGCGCTTCTGATGAAACCGCTCCCGACTTCAGTGGTGCAGTCCGAACAACGCCGGGAACGCCACGACCGCCCACGGGTAGCCGACGAACACGGCCGCGTCCATGAAGAAATGGGCGATGACGAGGGGCAGGATCCGACCGAACCGCATGTAGAGCCAGCCGAAGACGATCCCCATCACGGCATTTCCGATGAACGCGCCGAAGCCCTGGTAGAGGTGGTACGTGCCGCGGAGCAGCGCCGCCGTGAGGATGATGGTCCAGGTCTTCCATCCCAGATCGCGCAGTCGGGCATAGAGATACGCCACGACGATGACCTCTTCCGTCACTCCAGAGCGGAGAGCAGAGAACAGGAGCACCGGGATGGTCCACCAGTGCGCCGCGAGGTTCGTGGGCACGACGTCGACCGTGATGCCGAGTGCTCGTCCGGCGAAGTAGAGGGCCAGCCCCGGGATCCCGATGGCGAGCGCCAGACCGACTCCTCCGAGAGCATCCCGACCGACGCGAGAGAAATCGACGCCGAGACGGGCGAGGTGCGGCTTCGCGGGGCGCCAGAGCAGATACCCGACCAGCACCACGGGCACGAGGTCGAAGCCGTTCTCGAGCACCTGGTAGAGGAAGTCGAAGAACTCCCGGCTGTCGAGCGAGGTGTTCAGTGTGGCCGTCTGGCTTCCGAGCGACTGAGGGCGGGTCAGAAGATCAAGGATCTGTACGACCGAGTACACCGCGGAGGCACCGAGCGAGACCCCCAGGACGATGAGAGTCTCGGCCCGCATCCGGCCTCGGGAGACGCCCGCCGGTAGCGGCTCGGCGACGGGATGATCGAGCATCGGTCCTCCTGGTTCCGCCCCATGATGCCAGACCGGCGCGGCCGGCCGGTTGCAGCCAGGGACAACGGCTTCCAGCGGAAAATGCAAGATCATTGCGCTTCGAGACGAATTTACGCAGAAAAGCGCTCAACTTCGCAACGAATCCGCTTCTCGTGTTTCCAAGTCGTAACGCTTTCTCCCGTAGTTTGGCGTTTAGCAACGGTTTACTTAGGGTCTTCTTATCCAGAGCGACACTCCGTGCCCAGGCGCGGCGCCGCTGTGCGTCACATTCCATCAGGAGGAACATTCAGTGAAAATCACTGGTAAGAGGCTGCGTCCGCTCGTCGGCGCACTAGCCCTCGCGGGAGCGGTCAGCGTCGTTCTCGCCGGTTGCACCACGTCTGGCAACACGACCGACACGTCGTCAGCGTCCACGGGTGGCAACATCACGATCGCAGCGGTCAACGAGGCCACTTCGTTCAACACGAACACCCCGCAGGGCAACCTCGACACCAACGGGATGATCAACTACCTGACGCAGCCGCAGTTCTACACGCTCAGCGACACGTACCAGGTCATCCCGAACACCGACCTCGGCACATACAAGAAGATCAGCAGCAACCCGCTCAAGGTTGAGTACACGCTGAACACCAGCGACAAGTGGTCCGACGGCACGCCGATGACGGCCGACGACCTTCTGCTCGGATGGGCCTCCACCTCGCTCTACCACGACTCCTCGACGGTCGACGCCTCGGGCAAGGTCACCAAGGGCACTCAGTACTTCTCCACGGCAGCGGGCAAGCTGTTCTCGACGAACCTGCCGACCGTGTCGAACAACAACCACACCATCACGTTCACGTATGACACCCCCTACGTCGACTGGAACCTCGTCGACCCGATTCAGTTCCCGGCTCACGTCGTGGCTTCCGAGATCGGTGTCACGACGAAGGACCTGACCAAGGCCATCCTCGACACCCCCAAGGGTGACCCGTCGAACCCAGCCCCGGCCAACCAGACCCTTCTGAAGGCGGCCAAGTTCATCAACACCGGCTACGACGCGACGTCGCTGCCGACCGACAAGAAGCTGCTCGTCTCCGGCGGACCGCTCCAGGTCTCGGCGTGGACGCCGAAGCAGTCGATGACCTTCGTGAAGAACCCCGAGTACAAGGGCACGCACGAGGTTCACTTCTCGAAGCTCATCATGCGCTTCATCGGTGACGCCAACGCCCAGGTCACGGCTCTTCAGAACAATGAGGTCGACGCGATTCAGCCGCAGGCTTCCGCAGACACCGTGAAGGCTCTGAAGGCCGCCAGTGGCACCACGATCGAACAGGGCAGCGAGGTCGCTTACGACCATCTCGACCTGAACTTCGGTTCGAGTGTCTTCAAGGACGAGAACACCCGCAAGGCGTTCCTCCTGACCGTTCCTCGCGACCAGATCCTCCAGTCGATCGTCACCCCGATCAACCCGAAGGCGAAGGTCCTCGACTCGCAGATCTTCCTCCCTGGCCAGACCGGCTACGACGAGGCGGTCAAGGCGAACGACTCCAGCACCTACGACAAGGTCGACATCGCCCAGGCGAAGAAGCTCCTGAACGGTGCGACCCCGACCGTCAAGATCCTGTACAACACGGAGAACCCGAACCGCGTCAACACCTTCCAGGCCATCCAGGCCTCGGCGGCGAAGGCCGGCTTCAAGGTCGTTGACGGCGGCTCGGCTCAGTGGTCGACCCTCCTCTCGACGGGCAACTACGACGCGTCGATCTTCGGTTGGATCAACCCGGGTGCCGGTAACGCTGCCATCCCGCAGCTGTTCCAGGCGAACAACCCCAGCAACTACAACAAGTTCAACTTCGCCGACGCGACGAAGCTGGCCAACGAGACGCAGACGACGCTGACGGCGGGCGCCCTGCAGACCGAGAAGATCCAGCTCGACAAGATGGCGTTCGATCGGGCCTACGGTCTGCCTCTCTTCCAGCTCCCTGGTCTCTTCGCGAACAACAGCAGCGTGAAGGGCATCAAGTACTTCGGCGGTCAGACCGGTCTGGTCTGGAACGTCTGGGACTGGACGAAGAAGTAACATCGATCTCCGGAATCTGATTCCGGTGTTCATCAGCTAGAAATCAGAACTGCGGGCGTCGGGCTCCTTGAGTCCGACGCCCGAAGTCTGAGTCCGTAGTAACCTCGTGCTGCTCTCGTAGGTCCCCGAGCGCATTTCGCATCCCAAAGGTCCTCACCCAATGGTCAGTTTCATCGTGAGACGCGTGATCGTCTCCGTTCTGGTTCTCATCGCCGCGTCGTTCATCATGTACAACCTGGTGGCCGCGTCCGGTAACCCCCTCGCCGACCTCCTGGGGAGCTCGTCACCTAACCGGGCGGCGCTCATCCAGGCACGGATCTCGCAGCAGCATCTGAACCTGATACCACCGATTCGTTGGGGCGTCTGGCTCGAGGGTGTCGGCAAGTGCATAATCCCGGTCGGCGGCGGCTGCGATCTCGGGGTCAACAACCAGAACCAGGCCGTAGCCGTCCTGCTTCCCCAGGCCATGGCGTCGACACTCCAGCTCGTTACGCTCGCCTTCGTCTTCGCGATCGTCCTCGGTCTCGCGCTGGGCATCGTGACCGCCCTGCGCGTCTACAGCGGCTTCGACTACACGGTCACCCTCTTCAGCTTCTTCCTCTACTCGCTGCCGTCGTTCCTGATGGCCGTTCTGCTGAAGTCGTTCATAGCCCTCGGCTACAACAACTTCCTCGCTAAACCGACCTTCTCTGTCCTCACCCTTGTGATAATCGGGATAGTTCTCGGGCTGATAGTGCAGTTGATCGTGGCGGGCAGCTTCAAGCGCCGCGCGATCGCGTTCCTCGCCTCCGGCATCATCTCGGTGGGTGTGCTCCAGGGGCTCGCGCTCAGCAAGTGGTTCACCCACCCGGAGCTCGGCCCGGTCTTCATCATCGTGTTCAACGCCGCGGTCGGCTTCGGCCTGGTGGCCCTGCTGGCAGGGCTGAACAACCGGCGGGCGCTCCTCACGGCGAGCATCAACGTCTTCATCTCGATCGTCGCCTACTTCGCGCTCCAGGGCCTGTTCAACGTCTCGTCGTTCGGCACGATCATCATGCTGGCGATCATCACGCTGATCGTCGGTCTCGTCAGTGGCTACCTCGTCGGCGGGTACGACCGCGGTCTGATGATGCGCATCGGCGCGCTCACGGCCGTGATCAGCGGCGGCGTCGTTCTCCTTGACCGGTTCGTCCAGTCGTGGGACAACTACGTCAGCCTCGTCGGTGGCCGTCCGATCGCGACGGTCGGCGCCCAGACCCCGTCGCTGGGTGGTGACGTCTGGATCTCCGGCATCGACACCTACACGCACCTGTTGCTTCCCACGATCAGCCTCTTGCTGATCAGCTTCGCCAGCTACACGCGGTACTCCCGTTCCGGCATGCTCGAGGTGCTCGACCAGGACTACGTGCGGACGGCGCGGGCGAAGGGCCTCCCGGAACGCACTGTGATCGTGCGTCACGCGTTCCGAAACATGCTCATCCCGATTGCGACTCTCATCGCCACCGATATCGGTGCATTGTTGGGTGGTGCGGTCATCACCGAGACGGTCTTTGCGATCAGCGGCATGGGAGCCCTCTTCAACACAGGGCTCCAGACGACCGACCTAAATCCGGTGATGGGCTATTTCCTCGTGATTGCGATCACGGCGATCGCCTTCAACTTCCTCGCCGACCTCGCCTATGCGGCGCTCGACCCGAGGGTGCGCGTCCGATGAGCGTCAGAGATCCTTTCCTCCCAGTCCCGAAAAGTGACCAGGCATCGAACCGAGAGGTGAGCCGATGAGCAACATCCAGGGCGCTCCGCTCGAACCCAACATCTCCGACGGCGTCGGAGACGCGTCACGTCTCGATTCCGGCCACGCGGGCGAGAGCCAGGGGCGGATCATCTTCCGTCGGTTCATGGGAAACCGTCTCGCTGTCATCGCGCTGATCGTCTACATCCTGATCATCATCTTCGCGATCTCGGCCATCGGCCTCGGACCGATCCCTGGCTGGTGGAAGTACAACTACACAAGCCTCGAGTCGTTACAGAACCAGGGTGCCCCGACACTCTCGCTCTTTCCGTTCCACCTCGGCAACCACCCGTTCGGCCAGGACACGATCGGCCGCGACTACTTCGCACTCGTCATTCGCGGCATTCAGAACTCCGTTCTGGTCATGATCGTGCTGGGTCTTGTGGCGACGATCATCGGCGTGATCGTTGGCGCAATCGCGGGTTACTATCGCGGCTGGGTCGATGCGGTCCTCATGCGGATCACCGACATCTTCATCGTGATCCCGGCGCTCGTCGTCGGTGCGGTCGTCGGTAAGTCGGCGTCCGCCGGCGGTGGTACTGGCTTCGGCGCCTTCACCCTGGCTGCGTTGCTGGGTGTCGTCTCGTGGATGGTCATCGCCCGCCTGGTCCGCGCCGAGTTCCTTTCGCTCCGTGAGCGTGAGTTTGTGGAGGCGGCCCGCGTTGCCGGCGCCTCGGACGCTCGCATCATCTTCCGGCACATCCTGCCCAACGCCATCGGCGTCATCATCGTCAGCGCGACGCTGCTGATAGCGTCGGCCATTCTGCTCGAAACGGCGATCAGCTACCTCGGCTACGGGATCCGCGCACCAGATTCCTCCCTAGGCCTCCTGATCAGCGCGAACCAGTCGGCGTTCTCGACGCGGCCGTGGCTGTTCTGGTGGCCGGCTACGTTCATCGTCGTGCTGGCGCTCTGCGTCAACTTCGTCGGTGACGGCTTGCGCGACGCGTTCGACCCGCGTCAGAAGCGCTTCAGCCTGAAGAAGACTGCCGAGCCGACCATGCCGGAGCCCGCGAACTCCACAGCTCAGGCGGGCAACGCGTGACGAAATCAGTTCAGGCGGACGACGACCACCGAGATGGCCGCGATGGCCACGGCGACAACGGCCGGCTGCCACAGCCAGACGCTGGTGACTCGCGTGGAGTCCGCTTCGCCGATGGTCAGAGCACCGGATTCGCGGAGTTCTTCCCAGCGCTCGAGGACCATGTCGGCGGCAGCTCCCGAATCTGTCGTGAGCAGGTCGCCGGGGGCGGCTTTGCCGGCGACGGCGGCGCGCGGTGCGACGTTGCCGCTGCGCGCTTGGCGCCGCGCCACAGCTGCTCCGGCGCGACCCGGAGCCGGTGCCGCCCAGGCGGCGTACTTGTGACCGGGTGTGTGGAGAGTCAGCGCGTACTTCGTGTCGACATTGATGAGCGCGGCCCACGGGATGGTCACTCGACGCAGCACGTTGAGCAGGGTGACCCCGTCACCCGTCACCTCGACTCGCGGACGCCAGAGCACGATCCAGTCAACGAGCGCGATGACGATGCCCGGAGCGAGGGCGACGACGCCCTCGGCGGGACTTCCGATGAAGGTCGCGACAACCACGAACGCACAAAGCGCCCAGATGACCACGCTGAGAATTCTGTTGAATCTCGACACGAAGGTCACGCGATCCGGCGAATCAGAGTCAGACATGCTCCCATCGTCGCAGAACGCGCCTTCGCAATTCGTATGGCGGCCGCTCCCGGCCGAGAAAGGACCGCTGCCTGATGGCTCAGGTCACTACCCCCGCCGACGCTCCCGTTCTGCAGGTTACCGATCTCGACGTCGACTTCGCCGTCGATGACGTGTGGGTTCCCGCGGTCAAGAAGCTGAACTACACGATCAAGTCGGGCGAGGTCATGGCCCTGGTCGGCGAATCCGGATCCGGCAAGAGCGTCAGCTCGATGTCGATCCTCGATCTGCTGCCTCGCAACAGTCGAGTGAAGGGCAGCATTAAGCTCAACGGTCGCGAAATTCGCGGGATCCCGGCGGCGCAGATGCGCCAGATCCGCGGTAACGACGTCGCCGTGATCTTCCAGGAGCCGATGACGGCCCTGAACCCGGTCTTCACCGTCGGTGCCCAGATCATCGAGACCGTCCGCGTGCACTACGGCATCTCGCCCCACGAGGCCCGCGAGCGCGCCCTGAAGCTCCTCGAGATGGTGGAGCTTCCGGATCCCGAGAAGGCCTTCAACTCCTACCCGCACCAGCTCTCGGGTGGTCAGCGTCAGCGGGCAATGATCGCCCAGTCGATCTCGTGTGACCCGAAGCTGCTCATCGCCGACGAGCCGACCACTGCGCTCGACGTGACCGTCCAGGCCGAGATCCTCGATCTAATCCGCAACCTTCGCGATCGCCTCGGCAGTGCTGTGCTGCTCATCACGCACGACATGGGCGTCGTCGCCGACCTCGCCGATCACATCGCGGTCATGCGGCAGGGTGAAGTGGTCGAAGCCGGCCCGACGCTCCAGATCTTCCGAAACCCTCAGCACGAATACACGAAGGCTCTTCTCGACGCTGTGCCGCACCTGGGTCAGGGCGGCGAGGAGAGCGAAACGGTGGACATCACCGAGGCGCTTGCCGACAGCATCGCCGTCGATGCGGGAGAGCCGCAGACCGGCACCAGCCCCGTCACGACCTCGCAGCGCGATGAGTACGAGGCCCGCGCCTCCGGCCCTCAGGGCGAGGCGGTGCTCAGCTTCGACGACGTCGTCATCGAATACCCGGGGCGGGGTCGCGTCAAGGCATTCCGCGCGATCGACCATGTCGACCTGACGGTCCACAAAGGCGAGGTCGTCGGTCTGGTCGGGGAATCCGGATCCGGAAAGACCACCCTCGGCCGCGCCGGAATCGGCCTGCTCCCCATCACCGAGGGGCGCCTCAACGTGGTCGGCACCGACCTGTCGAAGCCGACTCGCTCGCTTGTCCGCCAGGTGCACAAGAACGCGGGAATCGTGTTCCAAGACCCCGCGTCGTCGCTGAACCCGCGGATGAGCATCGGCGAGAGCATCGCAGAACCACTCTTCCTGGCGAAGAAAGCCAAGGGTGATGGGCTCATCCGCGAGGTCGAGCAGCTGCTGGACAGTGTCAAGCTTCCCCGCGCCTACCGCAATCGCTATCCGCACGAGCTCTCCGGTGGTCAGAAGCAGCGCGTCGGCATCGCGCGCGCCCTCGCCCTGCGACCCGAGTTGCTGATCGCCGATGAGCCGACCTCCGCGCTCGACGTCTCGGTCCAGGCGACCGTTCTCGACCTGCTGCGCGACCTGCAGCGTGAGTTCCAGTTCGCCTGCCTCTTCATCACGCACGACCTCGCCGTCATCGACATCCTCGCCGACCGCATCGCGGTGATGCACAAGGGCAAGCTGGTCGAAGTCGGAACGCGCGATGAGATCCTTCGCAACCCCAAGGATCCCTATACCCAGCGTCTCATTGCCGCCGTACCGTTGCCCGACCCCGAAGTCCAGCGGGACCGCCGTGAACTGCGCGCCAAGATCATGGCGGCGGCCAGCGACAACATCTGATCCGTACGCCCTGAGAGGACGTAACTGCAGGTTCATGCGCCTTGCGGGTAGACTCACTAGGTCGGGGCCATGGCCGCTCCCGCCTTCTGCCTTCGTCAGCCGGTTCCACCTTCGGCTTGGCGACTCTTCCAGCCCCTCTCTAGCAAGGACGTACAACTATGGCGACTGCCATCCGCAGTGACCTGCGCAACGTGGCAATCGTTGCCCACGTCGACCACGGTAAGACGACTCTCGTCGATGCCATGCTCAAGCAGACCAACTCCTTCGACGCGCACTTCGACACCGAAGACCGCATGATGGACAGCAATGAGCTGGAGCGCGAAAAGGGCATCACGATCCTCGCGAAGAACACGGCGGTGCTCTACAACGGCAAGCACGCCACCGACGGTCCGATCACGATCAACGTCATCGACACCCCTGGCCACGCCGACTTCGGCGGCGAGGTCGAGCGCGGCCTCTCCATGGTCGACGGCGTCGTGCTGCTCGTCGACGCGTCCGAGGGCCCGCTGCCCCAGACCCGTTTCGTGCTCCGCAAGGCTCTGGCTGCGATGCTCCCCGTCATCCTGCTGGTCAACATGACCGACCGCCCCGATGCGCGCTTCGTCGAGGTCGTCGCCGAGAGCCAGGACCTCCTTCTGGGTCTCGCCTCCGACCTGAGCGACGAGGTCGACGACCTCGACCTCGACGCGATTCTCGATGTCCCCGTTGTCTATGCCTCGGGCCGTAACGGTGCCGCCTCCGACAACAAGCCTGAGAACGGCACGCTGCCCGACAACGACGACCTCGAGCCGCTCTTCGACGCGATCCTCAAGCATGTCCCGGCACCGACCTACGACGACGAGCACCCGCTGCAGGCGCACGTCACCAACCTCGACGCCTCGCCGTTCCTCGGTCGCCTCGCGCTCCTGCGCGTCTTCCACGGCACCCTGAAGAAGGGCCAGACGGTCGCCTGGGTCAAGCACGACGGCACCGTTCAGAACGCCCGGATCACCGAGCTCCTCATCACGAAGGCCCTCGACCGCTACCCAGCCGAGAGCGCGGGCCCCGGCGACATCGTCGCCGTCGCCGGTTTCGACACCATCACCATCGGTGAGACTCTCTCCGACCCCGACGATGTCCGTCCGCTGCCGACCATCACGGTCGACGACCCGGCCATCTCGATGACCATCGGCACCAACACCTCGCCGCTCATCGGCAAGGTCAAGGGCCACAAGCTCACCGCCCGCATGGTCAAAGACCGCCTCGACCGTGAGCTCGTCGGTAACGTCTCGCTCAAGGTCGTCGATGTCGGGCGCCCCGACGCCTGGGAGGTCCAGGGCCGTGGCGAGCTCGCTCTGGCCATCCTCGTCGAGCAGATGCGCCGCGAAGGCTTCGAGCTGACCGTCGGCAAGCCGCAGGTCGTCACGCGTCGCGTCGACGGCAAGCTCGAAGAGCCGTACGAGCACATGACCATCGACTCGCCCGACGAGTTCCTCGGCGCGATCACGCAGCTCATGGCGGCGCGCAAGGGCCGTATGGAGAACATGGCGAACCACGGATCCGGCTGGGTCCGCATGGAATTCATCGTCCCGTCCCGCGGGCTCATCGGCTTCCGCACCCAGTTCCTGACCGAGACCCGCGGCACCGGTATCGCCAACGCGATCTCGCACGGCTACGGCCCCTGGGCCGGTGAGATCTCGACCCGCACCAACGGTTCGATCATCGCCGACCGGTCCGGTGTCGTCACCCCGTTCGCGATCCAGAATCTCCAGGAGCGCATGTCGTTCTTCGTCCAGCCGACCGAAGAGGTCTACGAGGGCATGGTCGTGGGCGAGAACTCGCGCGCCGACGACATGGACGTCAACATCACTAAAGAGAAGAAGCTGACCAACATGCGTCAGTCGACGGCCGACAACTTCGAGTCGATGACGCCCTCGCGCGTCCTCTCGCTCGAAGAGTCGCTCGAGTTCGCCGGCGACGACGAGTGCGTCGAGGTCACGCCCGAGATCGTGCGCATCCGCAAGGTTGCGCTGGCCGCGTCGGAGCGCGCCCGCGCGACGGCTCGCCTCAAGAAGCAGAACGCCTAGCCCCATCCGCTAAACCCTCGCCGTCGGCTGCGACGGTGGTCCTAGGACCACCGCGACAGCCGGCGGCGAGGGTTTTGTGTGCTCGCGCCGCGGATCGCGTGCCCGCGCTACGCGAAGAGGGTTTCGCCGACGTAGCCGCCGGTCGACGCGCCCGGTGGCACGGCGAAGATGCCGGACGACACGTGCTGGACGTACTCGTTCATGGCGTCGTGCGAGGCGAGGGCGTTCTGGATCCGGACGAATTGGTTTTCGGGGTCGCGCTGGTACCCGATGAAGAAGAGGCCGGCGTTGAGCCGCCCCAGGGAGTCGTTGCCGTCGACGAAGTTGTAACCGCGGCGGAGCAGTTGCGCCCCGGAGTTGTGCGACGGGTGCGCGACCGACACGTGCGAGGTGGTGTCGATGGCGGGCTTGCCGTCTTTCCGCTTGTGGAAGTTCGGCGTCGAGAACTCCGAGCCCCCCGAGAGCGGCGCGCCCTCGCCCTTGTCGCGGCCGATCACGGTCTGCTGCTCGAGAAGTGACTGGTGGTCCCAGGTTTCGATGTGCATCCGGATCTTGCGGCTCACCAGATACGATCCGCCCGCCATCCAGCTCGCACCGTCGTCGTCGTGCGCCCAGATGTCTTTCTCAACCAGGCTCGCATCCTCGGCCTTCAGATTCGCGGTGCCGTCTTTGAAGCCGAAGAGGTTTCGCGGTGTGGTCTGGCTGCGCGTGGTCGACGACGTGCGGCCGAAGCCGAGCTGTGACCAGCGGAGGTCGGCCCGACCGAAGGCGATGCGCGACAGATTGCGGATCGCGTGGACCGCCACCTGGGGGTCATCGCTGCAGGCCTGGATGCAGAGGTCGCCGTTGCTCAGCGCCGGGTCGAGGTTGTCGCCCGCGAACGCGGGCAGCTCGATGAGGCGGGACGGCCTCTTCGAAGCGAGCCCGAAGCGGTCCTTGCCGTCTCCGTCGGTGAAGAGCGAGGGACCGAATCCGATCGTGATGGTGAGCCCGGCGGCGGGAAGGCCGAGCGCCTCCCCGGTGTCGTCCGGAGGCGCGTAGATCGAGCCACCGGTGGCTCCCGCGGTGCTCACCTGGTCGCCCTTCGTCATGCGGGCGGCGGCGTAGCTCCAATCCTTCAGCAGGCCGACCAATTCGGTGCGCGTCGTTCCCTCCGAGACGTCGAATGCGGCGAAGTGGAGGCGGTCCTGGGCGGCCGTCACGATGCCCGACTGGTGTTCGGCGAAGAACGGGTATGTGGTCGCCGCTCCGGACGACCCCAGGGTCGATGTGGACGCCGACACGCCGATCCCGATGCCGGCGCCGACCACGCCGACACCGATGCCTGCCCCGGCGAGGCCGAGGAGGCCGCGCCGGGACACGCCGGTGGTGCTTCGGGGGCTCTCCTGGGTCATGCCCGCATCAACCCAGGAGCGCCGCGGTCAGTTTCGACAGCGGCTCGCTCAGGGCGTTCACGCCGTCGGAGAGCGTCTTCTTGTCGGCGGTCGTCAGGGTCGTGTACGACGGGTACGACGTGTCGAGACTGCCGTAGCCGGCGAGAAGCTTGTCGAGAGAGGCGAATTGGGCGTCGAGCTGCTTGGCAAGTGCCTTGTTCTTCGTGAGGAGGATCGGGCGGACGCCCTCGTAGGCCACCTGGGCGCCTTCGAGATTGGCCTGGAAGTCGTAGAGGTCGGTGTGCGACCAGGTCTCTTCCTCGCCGGTGATCTTCGAGGTCGCGACCTCGTCCATCAGGCCGACGGCTCCGTTTCCGATCGTGTCAAGACCGACCGCGAAGGTCGACGACGACACTTCGTCGTAGAGCTGCTTGGTGTTCTTGGTGAGCTGAGCGCCCATTGTGACCTTCTGCGCCTGCGTCATCGGGCCGTAGGCGGTACTGCCGTTCGCGGTCGCCGTGGGCTGGTAGAGATCCTTCTCGATCCGGTGCCAGCCCGTCCAGGTCTCACCCTTCGACAGGTCGGCTTCGCGGTTGTCGAGTTCCGGGTCGAGGTCTCCGAACGATTCGGCCACGGGTTCGATGCGCTCGTAGTGCGCTCGGACGGTCGGGTAGAGCGCCTTCGCCTTGGCGTCGTCGCCCGCGAGCCATGCCGTCAGGAAGTCCTGGGTGCCGGTGACGAGCTGCCCGGTCTGGTCTTTCACGTAGCCGACGTACGCTTTGTCGGCGGCATCGATCTGCTGCTTTTCAGTGCCGGACTGCTTGATGGTCTTGCCCGAGTCGGTGACGGTGAATTTCGCTCGAACGCCCTCGCCGACTAGGCCGGGGATGCACGCGGTGTAGTACTCGCCAGCGGCCAGCTGCGCGGTGAGGGTGCCGGAGGTTCCCGGGCCGATGTTCTCTTTCTCGCTCACGATCCGGAGGCCGTCGGAGGCGAGGATCTCGAGCTCGGTGCTGTCGCTGCCCTTGTTGGCCATCGTGAAGGTCACCGTGCCACTCGGCGCTGTGCTGGTGGACACCTCGCACGATTTGTCCTTGCCGGTCACCGAGACGGTCGTCCCGGACGACGAGCTTGCGGCCGGGTGGTTGGCGACGCAGCCGGTGAGGGCGAGGGCTACGAGGGTGGCTCCTGCGGCGAGGCCGAGGGGTCGACGATTCATTCGGATGCTCCTGTGGAGAGGACGGTGTCGCGATCGGCCGGGGCCGGCGCGTCCGTGGTGGTGATGGTTGTCGCCGCCGCACGAGGGCGGCGCCTGGCGGTGCGGAGGAAGTGGGGGAGGACCACCGCGAGGAAGAGGATCCAGACGGCTGACTGCAGATACGTCGGCCGAGGGGTGAAATTGACGAGACCCTGGAGGAGGGTGCCGTACCAGCTGGTGGGCGGAATGACGCTCGAGATGTCGAAGGCGTAGTGGCCTGTGCCCGGGAGGAAGCCGATCTCCTGCAGATCACCGACGCCGTAGAGCAGGACTCCCGCGGCAACGATGACGAGGAAGAAGCCCGTGATGGTGAAGAACTTCCCGAGGTTGATCCGGACGAATCCGCGGTAGATGCCGATCTCGACGACGATGGCGGTCAGGATCCCGAGGAGGGCCCCGATTGCCGGCACGGCCGTGCCCCCTGCCGTGTTGACGGTCGCCCAGACGAACAGGGCCGTCTCAAGACCTTCTCGTCCGACCGAGAGGAAGGCGAGGCCGACGATGGCCCAGGCCCCACCCAGGAGCGCCTTGTCGAGGCTCGACTGGAGGTCGTTCTTGAGGTTGCCAGCGGTCCGGGCCATCCAGAAGACCATGGTCGTCACGAAGCCGACGGCGATGATCGAGAGGCCTCCGCCGATCGCCTCCTGGGCTTGGAAGCTGAGGCCGTACTCACCGAAGGTCAGGAGTGCGCCGACGCTGAGGGAGAGCACGGCCGCGAGGGCGACGCCCATCCAGATGCGGGGGAGGACGTCGCGGCGGGAGACCTTGACCAGGTAGGCGATCAGGATCCCGACGACGATCGAGGCCTCGAGCCCCTCGCGGAGGCCGATGAGGTAGTTGGCGAGCACGGGTGATGCCTTCGTTTCGGTGATCGGCACGGTGACGAACGTGCCCAAGAGAAAAGTTCGGGAGCGAAGTTAGGGGACACTCATTTTGGTAAGCCTTACCTAACCCGAGACGACACTAATGTGGCCTCGCCTATTCTGTCCAGTGATGAATACCGTCGAATCCCCCTCTCCGTCGTCCGCTCTCTCGACATCGAGAGATTTCGAACGTGTACTTTTTGTGCACGCGCACCCCGACGACGAGAGCATTGTGTCGGGCGCCAGCCTCGCGACACTTGTCGACGCCGGGGCGCACGTGACCGTGATCACCTGCACCCGCGGTGAGCTCGGAGAGGTGATGCCGGACGACCTGGCGCGGCTGCGCCACGACCCGGAGGCGCTTGCCGTCCACCGGGAGGGTGAGATCGCCGAGGCCATGAGGCACCTCGGCGTGACCGATCACCGCTTCCTCGGATCCGAGGGGGCGCGGACGGCAGGACTCCTGCCCCGCCCCTATCGCGACTCCGGGATGGAGTGGGGGCCTGACGGCACCCCGGTGCCTGTCGCAGACCTCCACCCTGCCGCGTTCTGCGCGGCCGAGTTCGGCGAGATCGTGTCCGACCTTGCCGCCGTCATCGCCGACGTCCGCCCCGACGCGATCGTCAGCTATGACGCCGGCGGTGGCTACGGTCATCCCGACCACGTCCGTGTCAACCGTGTCGCGCTCCGCGCCGCACGCCTCGCGGGGCTCCCGTTCTTCGCGGTCGACAGCGGGCCCGTGCCGAGTGGCGACGTCGTCATCGACGGCCGGCAGGTCATTGACCGTAAGGTGAGCGCCCTGGGCGCCTACCGCACCCAGATTCGTGTGCTCGAGACCACCGATGGCCCTGCGGTCGAATACCCCCACGGCGCCGTCGAGCCGGTCACCGTCGTCGAGGCCTACCGACTCGTTCCTGAGCCCGTCGCGGAGCCGACCCTCTCGACCGTGGGCCTCGCCGAGTACAGCGTCGGTGGCAAGATCGCCACCTACGTGGTCGCGCTCGTTGCTGGAGGCCTCTTCGGGGCGATCGGAACCGTCTCGCACCAGTTCACCGCCGGATCCTTCCCCCTCGGTGCTGTTCTCGCGCTGATCCTCGTGCTCGCTCTGCTCCTCGGCTTCCGGCTCTACTTCGACTCGCGTCGGGTCGGGATCGCGGCCGCCATCGGGGTGCTTGCGGTCACAGCCCTGCTCACGGGCCCCGGATCCGGGGGGTCGGCTTTGATCCCGGCCAACGCGGCCGGCTACTCCTGGACCTTCGGGCCGACGATCATCGCCGTGATCGTTCTCGCCTGGCCCAAGCTCCCGCAGCAGCGTGCGGCTGCCTCAGGGGCACCTGGCGATAAGATGGGGACCTCGCCGCAGGAACGCTGAGTCCTGCCCGACGCGAAGGAACAGACCAACCCCGTGACGTACGTGATCGCCCTCCCCTGTGTCGATGTCAAAGACCGCGCCTGCATCGACGAATGCCCTGTGGACTGCATCTACGAGGGCGAACGATCGCTGTACATCCACCCCGACGAATGCGTCGACTGCGGTGCTTGCGAGCCCGTCTGCCCGGTCGAGGCGATCTACTACGAAGACGACCTCCCCGACAAGTGGAGTGACTACTACAATGCCAACGTCGAGTTCTTCGACGACATCGGATCTCCCGGTGGCGCGGCCAAGGTCGGCGTGATCGCGAAAGACCACCCGATCATTGCGGCCCTGCCGCCCCAGACGACCGAGGCCTGACGCGTCGTGGCGCTCGACCTGCCCGACTTCCCGTGGGATTCCCTGGCGGCGGCGACCGCCGTGGCACGCGCTCACGAGGGCGGGATCGTCGATCTCTCCGTCGGTTCGCCCGTCGACCCGACGCCTGAGGTCATCCGCGAGGCGCTCCGCGACGCGACCGACGCGCACGCCTACCCGCAGGTGGCCGGAACACCGGCGCTCCGGGCTGCGATCATCGACTGGTACGAACGCCGTCGGGGTGTGACCGGGCTCGGTGACGCGAACGTCCTGCCCACCATCGGCTCGAAAGAGCTGATCGCCGGAATGGCGCTCTGGCTCGGTCTCGGCCCCGGCGACACCGTCGTCTACCCGCGCAACGCCTACCCGACCTACGAGCTCGGCGCCGCGCTCGTGGGAGCCACGGCTCTGGCCTCCGACGCCCCGGCCGAGTGGCCCGCCTCGACGAAGCTCGTCTGGCTGAACAGCCCCGCCAACCCCGACGGCCAAGTGCTCTCGATCGAGCAGCTGCGCCTGGCGGTCGCGCGAGCGCGCGAACTCGGTGCTGTCATTGCGGGCGACGAATGCTACGCGGAGCTCGGCTGGGAGGGCCCCTGGTCCACGGAGCCCACACCGTGCATCCTCGACCCCCGAGTCATCGGCGACAGCCGCCACGGTGTCATCTCGGTCTACTCACTGTCGAAGCAGTCGAATCTGGCTGGTTACCGGGCCGGTTTCATCGCCGGATGCTCGGAGGTCGTGGGTCAGCTGCTCGCGGTCCGCAAGCACGCCGGCCTGATGCCTCCCGCCCCGGTGCAGCAGGCCATGGTCGTGGCCCTCGGCGATCCGACGCACGTCGAAGCGCAGAAAGCGCTCTACCGCGGTCGACGCGATCGTCTCGCGGCCGCGCTCGACGGCGCCGGCTTCCGGATCGACCACAGCGAAGCAGGGCTCTACCTCTGGGCAACGCGAGGCGAAGACGCGCGGGTGACGGTCGACTGGCTGGCCTCCCTCGGGATCCTCGTCGCGCCCGGAACCTTCTACGGCCCGGACGGCGCCCAGCACGTGCGCATCGCACTCACATCGACCGACGAGCGGATCGACGCGGCCGTCGCGCGCCTCGGATCCTGAGCACCTCCCTCTTCGTCGTCCGGGCCCTCGTGTACCGGGCGAGCCCCCGAGCCGATTAGGCTGGGACAGTGAGTGATACTGCCAACGAAGCCCAGAAGGCCACGCTGCAGTTCCCAGGAGGAACAGCAGAGTTTCCGATCCTGCCGAGCACCGATGGGGCTTCGAGCGTCGACATCTCGACGTTCATGAAGCAGACCGGGTACAGCACCCTCGACTCGGGCTTCGTCAACACGGCGGCCACGCGGAGTGCGATCACCTACATCGACGGTGACCAGGGAATCCTGCGCTATCGCGGGTATCCGATCGAGCAGGTCGCCGAGCACTCGACGTACCTCGAGACGGCCTGGCTGCTCATCTACGGGGCGCTGCCGACCCCCGACGAGCTCGCGTCGTTCGACGAACGGATCCGTCGCCACACGCTCCTCCACGAAGACCTCCGCCGCTTCTTCGACGCGCTCCCCGCGACCGCGCACCCGATGTCGGTGCTGTCGTCGGCTGTCGGAGCGCTTTCGACGTTCTACGAAGACACGATGGATGTGCACGATCCCGAGCAGATCGAGCTCCAGACGATCCGGCTTCTGGCG
>JAODMX010000033.1 GCA_025464735.1 Frondihabitans sp.
GCTGAGAAGACCGGCTTCGCACTGCACGAGCAGGTCGTAGGCCTTCTTGGATTCGTAGGATCCTCCACGGCCGTATCCGGAGATGGACGCGTGGATGAGTCGCGGATTCGTCTCTAGGCTCTCGTCCGCTCCCAGACCGAGCCGTTCAACGACACCCGGAGCCAGGTTCTGCACAAAGACGTCCGCGCGCGCGATGAGCTGCTTCATGACGGCCTGGCCATCCGTTGATTTCAGGTCGAGGACGACGCTCTCCTTGCTTCTGTTGAGCCAGACGAAGTAACTCGCCATGCCGTTCACCTTCGCGTCGTAGGCGCGAGCGAAGTCTCCGGTGTCTCTCTCGATCTTGATGACGCGTGCGCCAAGGTCGGCGAGCTGACGCGTCGCGAAAGGAGCCGCGACCGCCTGTTCGAGCGACACCACGGTGATTCCCGCGAGGGGCAGTGTTTTCATTTCTGCTCCTTACGCGCATTCAGGATGGCGTGCGCTTTGTCGAAAACGGGTCGGTCGACCAGTCGCCCGTGGACCTGGGCCGCGCCGCCCTCCACCTCGAGCACCTCGCGAGCCCATCGGACCTCCTCGTCGGACGGGGAGAATCCTCGGCGGATGGGCGCCAGTTGAGCGGGATGAATCGCGAGCATGCCCCCGAAACCGCGGGATTTTGCCCGCCGTGCCGCATGTTCGACGACCGACGTGTCGGAGATGTTGAGTGAGGGTGAGTCGACAGGAGCTGTGACTCTCGCGGCTCGGGATGCCACGACGAGGTGGGATCGAGCGTAGGAGAGGTCGTCATCCGTCGAGGCACCTCCGATGTCGAGTGAGAAGTCCACGGCGCCGAACGCCAACCGCGCGACACCCGGCACCGCGGCCAATTCGTATGCTCGGAGGAGCCCGACCGCGGACTCAATCAGAGGGATTACCACCGAGCCGACGGGGAGTCGCCTGACAACCTCGGCGATGTGCTCGGCAGTCTCCGCTTTCGCCAGCACCAGACCGAGGAGTCCGCTTTCGGAAGTAGACACGGCGTCGGCGATCGCGCTCAATTCGTCTTTGAACAATTCTGTCGTGGCGGAATGCACGCGGATGAGGGCCTGGATCTTGCTCGGAGAAGTAATAGCTGCGACGGCGTTCTCGAGCGCCATTCCCGCGTTACCCGGTGCAACCGAGTCTTCGAGATCGATGATGACGACGTCTGTTCCCGTATCGAGAGCTTTCTGAAATCGTTCTGGCCGATCACCCGGCACGAAAAGGTAGGTCAGTGCGTCACGTCCCTGAATCGGCGCGACCGCGCTCACGGGTGGCCTGGCTCGTCGTCGCGGGCGAGACTGACAAGCGACGCAAGGTCAGGTTGCGCACTGGCCGCGGCGGGACCTTCACCCTGCCGGTACACCATGAATGTTCGCCGGTAGCTGATCACGATCGTTCCGCTCTGATTGAAACCCTGCGTTGCAACGGTGATGATCCCGACGGTTGGCTTCGAGCCGGACGCGCGCACCGCGGTAACGAGGGAGCGCGAATAGATGGTGTCGCCTTCGAATACAGGCGCGGGGCAGCGCACCTCGTCCCAACCAAGATTCGCGTAGACGTTGAAGGACAGGTCGATGGTCGACTGGCCGGTCACCAGTGCGAGCGTGAAGGTCGAATTGACGAGCGGGCGGCCGTACTCTGTCTGTTTTGCGTAGTGGGAGTCAAGGTGGGTCTTGGAGGTGTTTTGTGTGATCAGAGTGAACCACTGGTTGTCGGTGGTCGAGACGGTCCTCGCCATCGGATGTTCGTAGATGTCGCCGACGGTGAAATCCTCGAAGTAGCGACCCGTCCACCCGGATACCACACGTGTTTTGTTCTCGTTCATCGCGCTCCTTCTTTCGCTGGATCAGACAACAGTCATGCTCGACGGCGTAAATATATCGAGGAGCGAAGTCGCACAACCCATTCATTTTCAGGGATTTTGCGCGGGTCGCACTCGCGAACCATCTCGGCTTTGAGCATCTCTGTAGAATATACTGCAGGTACTGACCGGAGTCACAGCAGGAACGAGGACCAAAATGACTGTCACCGACCAATCACTG
Organism: Frondihabitans sp.; assembly: GCA_025464735.1. The sequence continues at coordinate 2,067 of JAODMX010000033.1, forward strand.
TCGAGGGTCGATCACCTTCGGGGGGAGGTTCGTCTGCTCTGCGCGGGATTTCCCGACGCGTACTGGAGAGAGACGGACCAGGCGCGGCGCTACCCGCAGGAATTCGTTGATGCTCTGACCGCCTCGGGCCTCTTGGCCGCTCTCGTGCCCTCCGAGTACGGTGGGCTGGGGCTGGGCATAACCGAGGGCAGCGTGATCCTCGAGGAGATCAACCGATCGGGCGGACACTCCGCCGCGTGCCACGCCCAGATGTACACGATGGGGTCGCTTCTTCGTCATGGCAATGAGGCGCAGAAGAGCAAGTACCTTCCCGCGATCGCGGCCGGAACGCTTCGGCTGCAAGCCTTCTCGATCACCGAGGATGCCGGATCAGACACAACGAGCATCGCCACGGTGGCCGTGCGTGACGGTGACGATTTTGTCGTCACCGGCCACAAGACGTGGACCAGCCGGGTCGACGAATCAGACCTGATGCTGCTTCTCGCGCGATCGTCGTCGAAGTCCGACGTCAAGACGGCAGGAATGACGCTCTTCCTCGTCGATCTTCGCCAGGTCCGCGCCGAGCAGCCTGACACGATGCGAGTCGTCAAGGTGAACACAATGTTCAACTACGCGACGAATCAAGTGTTCTACGAGGGGCTCCGTTTACCGGTCGAGTCGGTGATCGGTGAAGTCGGGTCGGGATTCCGATACGTACTCGACAGCTGGAACGCCGAGCGAATTCTGCTCGCTTCGGAAGCCGTAGGCGATGGCTACTGGTTCACCGAGCGAGCGAGCACCTATGCCAGCAATCGCGTCGTGTTCGGCCGAAGGATCGGCGAGAACCAGGGAGTCCAATTTCCGATCACGGACGCCTACATGAATATTCGTGCGGCCGATTTGATGCGCTTCGAAGCGGCGCGCCTGTTCGACGCCGGAGAGCCGTGTGGGCCAGAGGCCAACATGGCCAAACATCTCGCCTCGGAGGCAAGTTGGGAAGCGGCCAACGCGTGCCTTAATACGTACGGTGGCTACGGTTTCGTCGATGAGTACGACATCGAACGCAAGTTCCGCGAAACTCGCATGTTCCAGGTCGCACCCATTAACAACAACCTCATCAAGACGTTCATCGGCACCAAAGTGTTAGGAATGCCTCGCACCTACTGATCTGTCGCCTCGTGGTTCCCGGTCGAGGCTCCTCCGTTGCGAAGGAATTCGGAGAGCTCGCGAGCGATAAGGGTTCCTTGCTTCCGGCCTGACGCGGCGACGAGAGCCAGGCGAGACGTATCGAAAACGTTGGGGCCGATGGCGTCGCGGCTGGCGGTATCCGGAGTCACGACGAAAGCTTCGGTTGTCGACGGCAATGTTGCGACTTCGTGCTGGACATCCGACCCTGAAGACCCGACCGGGACGGGCGCGATGATCACGACGCGAGCGAAGCGCGAGCCGAGTTGGGCGTTGGTGGGGGAAGCCATGCCGCCGTCGATCCAGTCGGATCCGCCCGCCGAGACCATCGGCCAGATTCCCGGCACGGCACCGCTTGCCGCAGCCGCCTCGGCCAGGGTTAGGCTCGATGCCTCATCAAGCAGGCACAACCGCCCCGTTTCGGCGTCGATCGCGGTCATGGATAACGTCGCACTGGGCCACCTATTTGTCCCCAAGCGCGCACGGACCACTTCCATCCGGTTCTCGACGGATATGGTCTTTGCGTTGCGAGCGATAGTCCCGAACAGACGCCCCAGAAGTTCGGAATCTCCTGCAGCCGCGGCGACGACGCGCTGGTATTCGTCAGCCAGGGCGGGAGAAACTGCGGCCGGGACCTCGCCGCCGGAGCCTTCGAGCTGCCGCGCGTAGATGTCGTCGAGGTTGGCGGTTGACAAGAGGGAGACGGCCGCGAAGGAACCCGCGGACGTTCCAATCACCTGGTCGACCCGTCGTAGGTCGATCCTTGCGTGCTCAAGGCCACTGAGAAGGCCGACTTCCCAGGCGATTCCTGTGACGCCTCCGCCACCGAGGATCAGGCCTTGCGCGGCTTTGGGGA
>JAODMX010000035.1 GCA_025464735.1 Frondihabitans sp.
CGGCAGCTCTTCGTCTGATAGCGGCCGGCGCCCTTCTCGGCCACTGTGGCGACTTCGCAGACCGTCGGGGCATCGCTCGGCCACTCCGCCTGCTCTGTCGGCGCCGTCTCGAACGGCCCGAGGAGTCGGCTCCGGATTGTGACCGGGATCGGTGAGAATGACGAGCCGTCACGATAGACACCCCAATTGTCGAGGAGGCCATCGCCCGGCCTGGCCCGGAGGTTTATCTGATCGCTGATCTCTGCCCCTGCTGTGGCCACCTGGGAGCTCGTCTGGGTGACCACGCTCGGCTGGAACGGCAGGCGTGAGACGGCGGTGGTGGCGACGCTGTCGTCACGAGCGGCGGATCCGTTGGCCGAGTACAACAGCGATTGCGACCCGGTGGGGCTGTGCCCGACCGTCACCGAGCGACCGTAGGGAAGCTTGATGAACGAGATGTCTGCGCGAACCCGGACGATGTCGAGATTGGATCGCGGCAGGATCGTGACGCGGGTTCCGTTGGGGAGGTTGCGCCGCGTCGCACCGTCGGTGAATGTCGCACCGACCAGCGTCACGAGGCCCTGGTGGGCTCCGGGCGGGACGGTGGTTACACCGGAGTCGACCTGATTGGTGACGAGGTCGGCCAGGAGCGTGGCGCCCCGGTCGTCGGGAACAGTGAGGCGGAGGCGCGCTGTCACAGAAGTCGTCGCCTCGCTCGTCGCCTCGGCCAGCATCGCACGAGCCTTGGTCAAGACGATGCCGGCGCGCTCGTTCGCCCGTGCTGCGTAGTACTCCTGGGTGTGCCCGGCGAGGCCGGTGATGGTCCAGACAGCGAGCTGGCCTGCTGCCGCGGTGTCGTCATCGGCTGACGCGGCCCAGGTGCGGGCGATGTAGGCCAGCCGAGCCGTGTCGGACGACGACAGGCCAGGGAGGTCTTCTGACGTGGTCTCGTTGTACTCGTTGCCGACGGGGGAGGGCTTACCGGCCTCGATGCAGAAGGCGAAACGGCCGTCCGCCATCACGTAGCTGCCGAGCCAGGAGACGCCGTCGCCGTGCCAGAGGTAGCCACGCCCGTGGCCTTGAGAGGCGACGGCGCCGGCCGGCTGCGCGGGAAGGACGGTGAGCGTCGCCGCCACCAGGGCCGTTGTCAGGAACGCGAACAGGAGCGCGAGCGCCCTGGGTGGCAATCGGAGGGAAGAAGAGGATCTTTGTGGTCGTGGAACTTTCATGCCCACGACGATCGACGATCGGCCACCTGCGCCGTGGGGCCCGATCGCTCATCGGTGGAGAAGTCGTCCGAATCGCGTGCTGGGGAGGAGAGGAGGCCGGGCGACTTCATGGCGGCCGGCATTCTCGTCGTGGAGGTACTCAGCAGGAGCGGTACACCCGAAGGCGCTAGGCTGAATTCGGCCGGATGTCTCGATGTCGAGAGAGTCGAGACGGACCATGGAGACTGCAGCAATGCGGATTGGAAGAACAGCGTGGACCTTTTCGAGTACCAGGCCAGAGACCTCTTCGAGGCCTACGGCGTCCCCGTCCTGCCTGGGCTGATCGCCGATACGGTGGCTGATGCCAGGGCCGCGGCGGAGAAGATCGGCGGCGTGACCGTCGTTAAGGCGCAGGTGAAGGTGGGAGGCCGAGGTAAGGCCGGTGGTGTGAAGGTCGCGAAAACCCCTGCCGACGCCGAAGCTGCCGCCGAGGCCATCCTCGGGCTCGACATCAAGGGGCACACTGTCAAGCGCTTGATGATCGCCGGTGGCGCCCAGATCAAGCAGGAGTTCTACTTCTCGGTGCTCCTCGACCGAGCCAACCGCTCGTACCTCTCGCTGTGCAGCGTCGAGGGCGGCATGGAGATCGAAGAGCTCGCCGTCGAACGCCCCGAGGCGCTCGCTCGCATCGAGGTGAACCCGCTGACGGGTATCGACCTCGCCAAGGCGACCGAGATTGCGAAGGCCGGCGGCTTTCCCGACGAGCTGGTGGAGAAGGTCGCTCCCGTGCTGGTCAAGCTCTACGACGTCTACAAGGGTGAAGACGCCACGCTCGTCGAGGTCAACCCGCTCGTCCTCACCGAGCAGGGTGACATCGTCGCCTTGGACGGCAAGGTGACGATCGACGAGAACGCCGACTTCCGTCACCCGAACCACGCCGCTCTCGAAGATGCCGCGGCGGCCGATCCTCTCGAAGCCAAGGCGAAGGCCGCTGGTCTCAACTACGTCAAGTTGGACGGTGAGGTCGGCATCATCGGCAACGGCGCCGGGCTGGTCATGTCGACCCTCGACGTCGTCGCGTATGCCGGCGAGAAGTACCACGGCGTCAAGCCGGCGAACTTCCTCGACATCGGCGGTGGGGCGTCCGCGGAGGTCATGGCGAACGGCCTCGACGTGATCCTCGGCGACGCGCAGGTCAAGAGCGTGTTCGTCAATGTCTTCGGCGGCATCACGGCCTGCGATGCCGTCGCCAACGGAATCGTCGCGGCCCTGGGGATCCTGGGCGATGCAGCGACGAAGCCGCTGGTCGTCCGTCTCGACGGCAACAACGTCGACGAAGGTCGCCGGATCCTCGCCGAGGCGAACCACCCCCTCGTGACCGTCGTCGCGACCATGGACGAAGCGGCCGACAAGGCCGCCGAGCTGGCTTCGAAGTAAGGGCTGCAAAGAACAATGTCGATCTTCCTCAACAAAGACAACAAGGTCATCGTCCAGGGCATCACCGGCGGTGAGGGCACCAAACACACCGCCCTCATGCTGAAGGCCGGCACCCAGGTCGTCGGCGGCGTCAACGCCCGCAAGGCCGGCACGACGGTCACGCACGGCGACGTGACGCTCCCCGTGTACGGCACGGTTACCGAGGCCATCTCCGAGACCGGTGCCGACGTCTCCATCGTGTTCGTGCCTCCGGCGTTCGCCAAAGATGCGGTCGTCGAGGCCGTCGAGGCCGAGATCCCGCTGGTCGTGGTCATCACCGAGGGCATCCCTGGGCAAGACGCGGCGGAGTTCTGGGCGCTTGCGCAGTCGAAGGGCAACAAGACCCGCATCATCGGGCCGAACTGCCCCGGCATCATCACGCCGGGCGAGTCCCTCGTCGGGATCACCCCGAACAACATCACCGGCAAGGGCCCGATTGGTCTCGTTTCGAAGTCCGGCACGCTGACCTACCAGATGATGTTCGAACTGCGCGATCTCGGCTTCTCGACCGCGATCGGCATCGGTGGCGACCCGGTCATCGGCACCACGCACATCGATGCGCTGGCGGCGTTCGAGGCCGACCCCGAGACGAAGGCCATCGTCATGATCGGTGAGATCGGTGGCGACGCCGAGGAGCGCGCGGCCGACTTCATCAAGGCGAACGTCACCAAGCCGGTCGTCGGCTACGTCGCTGGCTTCACGGCGCCGGAGGGCAAGACCATGGGCCACGCCGGTGCGATCGTCTCCGGCTCTGCTGGAACCGCACAGGCCAAGAAGGAGGCCCTCGAGGCTGCCGGGGTCAAGGTCGGCAAGACGCCGAGCGAGACTGCCGCGCTGCTGCGCGAGGTCTATTCCGCGCTCTAACGCCTTGCGTTTCTGAAGGGTCGCTCCGTCTCGGCGGGGCGACCCTTCGCTGTCGGTGGGCGCCGGTACAGTCGTCGCCGTATGAACCGCCCTCTCACAGCCGTCTTCGCCGCGCTCGAGTCCTTGCTCGTCGTGGGCATCGGTGTGGGCATCCCCGTCGTTGCGCTGACCTTCCTGTGGGCCTTCCAATACGGGTTGCAGGTCGATTGGGGCGTCTTCTGGCGGGCCGGCGTCGACGTCTGGCTCGTCGGCCACGGCGTGGATCTCACCCTGACGCTCTCGAAGTCGGTCGCAACGGCCACCGGTATTCCTGGTGCGGGAGCACCGATCCTGATCTCGATCGCAGCCCTCGGTTTCGCCGTGACGACACTGCTGCTCGGTGCCCGCTCGGGTCGGCGTCTTGCCGAGACGCGCCACCGCGCGGTGGGCAGTGCGACAGCCATCGCCACCTTCGCCGTGCTCTCCCTCGTCGTCACGGTCTCCGCGCGGCATCCGCTCGCCGAACCGTCGGTCTGGCAGGGCGTCCTTCTGCCCACGCTCATCTTCGCGATCCCGCTGCTTGTGACGGCCGAGATCAATCGCAGGAGGCGCGGTGCACCAGCCGACCCCCTCGCCGCGGCTGCGCTGCGACTCACATCACTCGTCCCGAGGACGGCGCGCTTCGTCACGGTCGAGGCGGTACGCGTCGCGTCGATCGTGTCGGCGATCGTGTTCGCCATCGCGGGCCTTGTCGTCGCCTTCCGGCTGCTGACGCACTACGCGTCGATCGTTTCGCTCTACGAGGGTGCTCACGCCGGTCTCCTCGGCGGCCTTGCGCTCACCATCGGCCAGATCGCGCTCATCCCGAATGCCATCGCGTGGACCGCATCGTGGTTCGTCGGGCCGGGATTCGCTCTCGGCACCGGCTCGTCGGTCTCACCTCTCGGCACGACGATCGGGCCACTGCCCGCCGTGCCTTTCTTGGGGGCGCTGCCGACGGGGTCGCCCTCGCTTGGCTTCCTTGGGATCCTGGTGCCCGTTGTCGCTGCGTTCGTCGCCACGACGCTGCTTCGGCCGTCCCTCCAGCGGCGGCTCGGCGCGGACGATTCGATCGTCTCCCGGATCGCGATCGGCGTCGCATCCGGCGTTGTCACCGGACTCATCGTGGGGTTTGTCGCTGGTGTCTCTGCCGGATCCGCGGGGCCCGGTCGACTGGCCGAGATCGGCCCCAACGGGCTCGTTGTCGGCGCGTTCGCCGCTCTCGAGGTCGCGGTGCCGGCAGTCCTCGCTCTCGTGGTCGCGCAGGGCAACCTGCGTCTCCCCTCGGCTGTCGCAGATCGACTCCCCACGAGGGCGTCCCAGCACCCCGGGGCGTCCGCGCGGAGTGCGGAAGACCAGCGCGAGACCGATGTGATCCCGCGTCTTGACGATCTCGACGACCCCGACCGCCGCACCCCCGACGACGTCGTCACCGAGCGGCTCGACGGCTTCACGCGCTGAGGGTGCCTCGCCCCGGTCACGGTAGGCTTGCCGGGTGCTGAAGCTCGTGGTGCTCATCTCCGGTGCCGGCTCGAACCTCCGGGCGCTGCTTGAGGCGGCACAGGATGCCGAATATCCGGCGCGGGTCGTGGCCGTCGGTGCCGATCGCGAGGCTGACGGGTTCGAGCATGCCGAGGCGTTCGGCATTCCGACGTTCTCTGTCCCGTTCACGAGCTTCCCCGACCGCGAGAGCTGGGGTGATGAGGTCCTCGCCCAGGTCGAGCAGTGGGGCGCCGACCTCGTCGTGCTCAGCGGATTCATGCGCTTGTTTCCGCCGAGGGTCGTGGCTGCCCTGAGCCCACGCCTGATCAACACGCATCCCGCGTATCTTCCCGAATTCCCGGGTGCCCATGGTGTGCGCGATGCTCTTGCAGCGGGGGCGACCCAGACCGGCGCCAGCGTCATCGTCGTCGACAACGGGATCGACTCGGGGCTGATCCTCAGCCAGGAACGCATCGCGGTGCAGCCCGACGACAGCGAGAGCTCCTTGCACGACCGGATCAAGCTCGTGGAGCGCCGACTCCTCGTCCAGACCATTCTCGACATCGCCAACGGAACAATCGACCTTACGGAGAAGACACCCGCATGAGCGGTCACACCATCGACCCCGACCTCTATCGAGACCGCGACGCCATCCCGGTCAAGCGCGCTCTGATCTCGGTCAGTGACAAGTCGGGGCTGATCGAGCTCGCCGCGGCTCTCTCGAGCGCCGGGGTCGAGATCGTGTCGACCGGTTCGACGGCGTCGACCATTCGCGACGCCGGTCATGCGGTCACCGATGTCAGCGCTGTGACGGGCTTCCCCGAATCCCTCGACGGGCGCGTGAAGACGTTGCACCCCGGGATCCACGCCGGCATCCTCGCCGATCTGCGTCTCGAGTCGCACGAGCAGCAGCTCAGCGACCTCGGTATCGCCCCGTTCGAGCTCGTGGTCGTCAATCTCTACCCCTTCGTCGAGACGGTGGCCTCGGGGGCCGACGCCGCGACCGTCATCGAGAACATCGACATCGGAGGGCCGGCGCTCGTCCGTGCCGCGGCGAAGAACCACGCCAACGTCGCCATCGCCGTGTCGCCTTCGTCCTATCCGCAGATCGTCAAGGCGCTCACCCTCGGAGGCACGACTTTGGCGCAGCGCCAGCGCCTCGCGGGAGACGCGTTCGCGCACACCGCCGCGTACGACACCGCGGTCGCGGCCTACTTCGCCGCGAACATTGGAATCAAGCCTCAGGATCCCGTCGGCGATCTCCCGACGTCGGTGACGGTGACGGGGCAGCTCCAGCACACCCTCCGGTACGGCGAGAACTCGCACCAGCGCGCCGCGATCTACACCCAGCCGGGTGGGCACGGGATCGCGCAGGCGACCCAGCTGCACGGCAAGGAGATGTCGTACAACAACTACGTCGATGCCGATGCGGCCGTGCGGGCGGCGTTCGATTTCTCGGATCCTGCGATCGCGATCATCAAGCACGCCAACCCCTGCGGCATCGCCGTAGCGAGCCCCGGCGCAGCCGACCCGATTGCCGACGCCCACGCTCGGGCCCACGCCTGCGACCCCGTCTCGGCGTACGGCGGCGTCATCGCGGCGAACCGGACCGTGACCCGTGGCATGGCCGAGGCCGTGAAAGACATCTTCACCGAGGTGGTCGTCGCGCCGGCGTTCGAGCCGGAGGCGCTCGAGATCCTCTCGACCAAGAAGAACATCCGGCTCCTCACGCTCCCGGGCGATTTCGGCTTGGAGGCACGCGAGTTCAAGCAGATCTCCGGTGGGCTTCTGCTCCAGGACAGCGACAGGTTCACCGGCTTCTCGTCCGAGGCGTGGCGTCTCGTTGCGGGAGACCCCGCCGACGATTCGACCAGGGCCGACCTCGAGTTCGCCTGGATCGCTTCCCGCGCCGTCAAGTCGAACGGCATCCTGCTCGCCCACGGGGGAGCGTCGGTCGGCGTCGGCATGGGTCAGGTCAACCGGGTCGACTCGTGCCACCTCGCTGTCACGCGGGCCGGGGAGCGGGCTGCAGGATCCGTAGCGGCCTCCGATGCCTTCTTCCCGTTCGCCGATGGGCTGCAGGTGCTCCTCGAGGCCGGCGTGCGCGCGGTCGTGCAGCCCGGAGGATCGATCCGTGACGACGAGGTCATTGCGGCGGCGCAGGCGGCCGGCGCCACGATGTATCTGACCGGCGAGCGGCACTTCTTCCACTGACGGCACGGACGCGCCTGGGCGTAACGATGTCGTCAGGTTCCGCGCCGGAGCCGTAGGGGTTTCGTAAGGGATCGGGACGCCGTCTCGAGCAGCGGTAGACCTTAAATCGTGACCCTCACCGACATCATCCCGTCCCTTCGGACGATCATCGCCGACCCGCTCGATCTCGATCAGTGGCCTTCGCTGACCTTCTCGACGCCGACCGACGTCGTCGTCGGCGGCGTCTCCCTGACGCGCCTCGCCGAGCTCTGCGGAACCCCGTGCGTGCACACCGCCGACGCGGTCATCCCGCAGACGCACGGACGCCGGTCCCCCTCCGAGATCACGACCACGGTGGTCGTGCGGGTCGTGTCGCTGAGCCGGGATCGCCAAGGATCCCTGCTGGTCACGGTGGACGCGGACCTCGCCCGGGTAGATGCCCGGATCGACGAGGTCCGCCTTCTCGGACGCGTGTCGACGGCCCACGATGTCGTGAGCTACCTCACCAACACCTGCCGTCATGACGACGCCGAGACGCCGTTCTCGCGTCTTGGCGCGGGGCTGCCGGCCGACCTCACGGTTGGCGATCTGCTTGCGTTCCCGTGTCGCGGGCTCGTCACCCTGCACCAGGTTCGCGTCGCCTCCTGACCCTCGTCGAACGAGCAAACCCCCGGTTCGAGAGGGTCGGGGGTTCTTTTCTGTGCCGAATTTCCGGTCGGTCTTGCGCTGGAAGCGAAACCGCCCGTAGTCTGTAAGGCTGCGAGCAGCCGGTCGATTCGTTGGCCGAAGGATCATAACTGCACTGCAAGATGCCAGACAGTCTCGGGAGGACGCCATGAAGAAGACAGCCCTGAATACAGCCGATGGTATGACCATCGTCGGGGGCGCCTCCTTCGCCCCGCGCCAGCGTCCGCTCCCGGCGACTACCGCAGGCCTCTCGGCCTAGCGTTCGGGTCGGCGCACCGCGCCGGCCGCGTCACCGATACCGAGCAGCGCTGGCCTAGCGCGCCTCGAGGGCTCTGGTCCGCCTCCAGAGCCCGCGGCTTCTGCCGCCTCACCCCCACGAAACCCGTCAACGGTCGTCTTCTGACGACCCTGCACGGGTGTCAGTGGGCACTGCGAAGATCATGACGGGCCATTCGTGACCCCGCACCACCTCGATTTGGACACCCATGTCACAACATCCCCCTCCATCCGTCACCTCCGACCAGGTCGACGAGGCGATTCGCGATGCCGATCGCGACGACAACAACGGCGCGATGTCGTTCGTCGACGCGGCGACCGCTGAGGCCCTGCGCCTGAAACCACCCAAGCGTCTCTCGACCTTCGCCTCGATCCTCCGGCTCTACCCGTACGTCAAGCCTGCTCGCGGCCGGATCCTGCTCGGCATGATCGCCGCACTCGTCGCCGGCGTTGTGGCGCTCGTCATCCCGCTCGTGCTCCAGACACTCGTCGACGGTCCGCTGTCGCACCACGATCCGGCGCAGGTCTGGCCGGCATTCTTTGCCGTCTTCGGCCTTGGCCTGCTCGAGGCCATCATGATCGCGCTGCGCCGATGGTTCGTGCTCACGCCGGGCACAATGGTCGAGGCGTCGCTTCGCAACAGTCTCTACAAGAAGCTGCAAGACCTCCCGGTGGCGTTCCACGACCGTTGGCAGAGTGGGCAACTGCTCTCGAGGTCGGTCAGCGACCTGAGTCTTATCCGGCGCTGGTTGTCGTTCGGCATCGTCCTGTTCGTCGTCAACATCTTGACTATCGTCATCGGCTTCGTCGTGCTCTTCTACTGGAGCCCGCTGCTCGGCGGCATCTTTGCCGTCGCGTCGATCCCGCTGTGGATTTACGGCTTCACCTTCGAGAAGAAGTACTCGACGGTTGCGCGCCGGAGTCAAGACCAGGTCGGCGACCTCGCCACCAGCGTCGAGGAGTCGGTTCACGGCATCCGCGTGCTCAAGGCCTTCGGGCGCGGGAGTCACTCGCTGCGCAACTTCTCGAAGCAGGCGGCAGACCTGCGTGGCACCGAGATCGAGAAGGCTCGAGCGGTGGCCGGTATCTGGCTGTGGCTGCTTCTCATTCCTGACGTGGCATTCGCGTTCTGCCTGCTCGCGGGCATCTGGCTCGCGTCGACCGGTAACCTGACCGTCGGCCAGCTGTTCGCGTTCTTTGCCGCGGCCACCGTGCTGCGTCAGCCCGTCGAATCGATCGGCTTCCTGCTGTCGATGACGTTCGACACCCGGACGGCTGCCGACCGGTTCTTCGAGGTCCTCGACAGCGAGAACACGATCACGGATCCGGAGCACCCGAAGACGATCGCGCATCCCACCGGTCGCTTCGAGTTCCGTCACGTCCACTTCCGCTACCAGGACAGCCCGGCGCAGTTCCCCGATCTCGTGAACGGGGTCGAGCTCGTTCTCGAACCGGGCGAGACGATGGCGCTTGTCGGCCTCACCGGATCCGGCAAGACCACCCTGCTCGCGCTGACGTCGCGGCTCTACGACGTGACCTCGGGTCAGGTGCTGCTCGACGGGGTGGACGTTCGCGACCTCACCCGCGAGGAGCTGCGGCGCCACGTCGGCATGGCGTTCGAAGACGCGACACTATTCAGCGCCTCCGTGCGGGACAACGTGCTGCTCGGGCGCCCTGACGTGAGCGGCGCCGAGGCCGAGGAGCTCCTCACCGAGGCGCTCGAGATCGCCCAGGCCTCCTTCGTGTACGACCTGCCGCAGGGCCTCGACACTCGCGTCGGCGAAGAGGGGCTCAGCCTTTCCGGCGGTCAACGTCAGCGTCTGGCGCTCGCTCGCGCGATCGCGGCGCGGCCAGCGGTTCTCGTGCTCGACGACCCGCTGTCTGCGCTCGACGTCGACACCGAAGCTCGTGTCGAGGCCGGCCTCCGGAGGGTTCTCGACACGACGACGTCGCTGATCGTGGCGCACCGCCCGTCCACGGTCACGCTTGCCGATCGGGTTGCCCTGCTGCAGAACGGCCGCGTCACCGCGGTCGGCACCCACTCCGAGTTGATCGCAACCAACGACCACTACCGCTACGTCATCTCGTCTCTCGACGATGACGAAACCAACACCCGAGAGGGGGTGCACGCATGACCGTCATCGGAGTCGAAGGCGAAGAGCGCGAAGATTTCACACGCGCCGAAGCCACAGAGCTGAGGAAGCGCTCCACGCGCCTCCTGCTTTCGCTGCTCAGCCCGCTGCGCACGCGTCTGATCGTCACCGCGCTGGTGATCGTTATCAGCACCGGAGCCCAGGTGGCCGGCCCAGCGCTGATCGCGTACGGCATCGATAGCGCGCTGCCCGACGTGATCCACCGCAACGACTGGCTGCCGACGTTCGGAGTCGTCGCGGTCTACCTGTTCACGGGCATCGTCGGCGCCGTGCTGATCTCGCAATTCACCATCCAGTCGGCGAAGATCAGCCAGGCGATCCTGTTCGATCTCCGCACGCGGGTCTTCCGGCACACGCAATTGCTCAGCCTGGAGTTCCACGAGACCTACACGTCTGGCCGGATCATTGCGCGCCAGACGAGCGATGTCGATGCCATCCGAGAGCTGCTCGACTCGGGCGTGACCAACCTCGTGCAGGGTGTCCTGTACATGGTGTTCACGGCCGTCGCCCTGGTGGCGCTCGACCCGACCTCGGGGCTCGTCCTCGCTGTCGCCCTCGTGCCGCTCCTCGCCCTCATCCGCTGGTTCCAACTGCGGTCGCAGAAGCTGTTCCGGGCGACGCGCGTCACCAGTGCGCGCGTCATCGTGCACTTCGTCGAGACGATGACGGGCATGCGTGCTGTGCAGGCGTTCCGCAAGGAGAAGCGCAACGAGAAGGAGTACGGCGGCTACGTCGAGGAGTATCGCGACGCGAACGCGAAGGTCATCTCACTCTTCGGAGTGTTCGACCCCGGCCTGATCCTGATCGGCAATGCGACGCTGGCCGTCGTGGTGCTGGTCGGCAGCTTCCGGGTGATCTCGGGCACCCTCGAGGTCGGCGTGCTCCTGGCGGTCGCCCTCTACGCGAAACGCTTCTTCGACCCGGCCGAAGAGATGGCGATGTTCTACAACAGCTATCAATCGGCGTCCGCCGCCCTCGAGAAGGTCTCGGGGGTCCTCGAAGAGGAACCCAGTGTTCCCGACCCGGTGGCGTCGACCGAGCTGCGTCAGGCTCGCGGCTCGATCGACTTCGACGGCGTCGAGTTCGCCTACAACCGGGATCGTGTCGTGCTGCCCGAGTTCGACCTCCATGTGCCGGCCGGGCAGACGATCGCTCTCGTCGGCTCGACGGGCGCGGGCAAGTCGACCCTGGCCAAGCTGATCTCGCGGTTCTATGACCCGACGATCGGCTCGGTGAAGCTCGACGGGCGGGACCTGCGCGACCTCCATCCGAAAGACCTTCGGCGAGCGATCGTCATGGTGACGCAGGAGGCCTACCTGTTCTCCGGATCCGTGGCCGACAACATCGCTCTCGGTAAGCCCGACGCGACCCGTGACGAGATCATCCGGTCGGCGCGGGCGGTCGGTGCGCACGAGTTCATCATGGCGCTCCCCGACGGCTACGACACCGACGTGAACAAGCGTGGCGGCCGAGTCTCGGCGGGGCAGCGTCAGCTGCTCTCGTTCGCGCGGGCGTTCATCGCGAACCCTCGCGTGCTGATCCTCGACGAGGCGACGGCTTCGCTCGACATCCCGAGCGAGCGGCTCGTCCAGGAGGGTCTGCAGACGCTGCTGGCCGACCGCACGGCGCTGATCATCGCGCACCGCCTTTCGACCGTGGCAATCGCCGACAGGGTCCTCGTGATGGAGTACGGGCGCGTCGTGGAGGACGGCACGCCGGCCGATCTCATCTCCGGGACGGGGCGGTTCGCGCAGCTTCACGCGGCCTGGCGTGATTCGCTCGTGTGAGCGTGCGTGCCGGCTAGACCCTCGCC
>JAODMX010000060.1 GCA_025464735.1 Frondihabitans sp.
GGATCGGCATGACGACCGGTCTCGGCCTCGCCGATCGTGTCATCACCGAGATCTACGAAGCCTCGGGCAGCGACACTGCGTGCTCGGCGATCTGCGAACTTCATTATTCTGCGTTCCTTAGTCGGATGCGCCTCGGCGGGTGAGGCCGAGTTGGAGGAGGGCGATGAGAGCCAGGATCACGAACAGGGCGACACCGATGGTGTTGCCGTAACCCACCTCACTGCCGGCGAAACCGACGCTGTAGAGGTAGCTGACGATGGTGTCCGACGCGTGATAGGGCCCTCCGGCGGTCATGATGTAGACGGTGTCGAAGAGCCGGAACGACGAGATGAAGCCGAGGAGGACCACGACGGAGGCGATCGGCCGAATGGTGGGCAGGACGACCTGCCAGAGGATCCTGCCCTGGGATGCTCCGTCGACTTCTGCTGCCTCGCACATTTCGTTGTTGACCTGCGTGAAGGCACTCAGGAACAGGAGCATCGAGAAGCCGAAATTCTGCAGGATGTAGGTGACGCTGACGGTCGGCAGCGCCCAGGTGCTGCTGCCCAGCCACGGTTGGGCGAACTGGCCAAGGCCGATCTGCTTCAGCCCTTCGTCGATGAGGCCCTGAGACGGGCTGAAGAAGAAGATGGCCAACATGCCCACCGCGATGGACGAGATGACCACCGGCGCGAAGAACACGATCCGGAAGAACGCGCCACCCTTGATCCCCGAGGAGATGATCGCTGCCAGCAGGAAGCTACCGAACGACAGGAAGACGAAGACGAGCACGGCGATGAAGATGTTGTGCAGGAAGCTCGACCAGAACAGGTTGTCGGCAAGAAGGCGCTGATAGTTCGCGATGCCGTTGAAGCGGATCTTTGCGACGTTGATGCCGTTCCAGGAGGTGAAGCTGAGAACGAAGGCCGCCAGGATCGGGATCAGCTGGAACACGGCGTAGAGCACGCCCGCGGGGAGGATCAGCCCGTAGGCGGCGAATGGGTTGCCCTCGCGGCGTGAACGGCGCTTTCGTGTGCCGTCCTCCTCGGAATCGGATCCGGCGTGCGAATTGAGACCTCGCGAGGTGGTGATCGCGGTCATGGCTGTGTGCCTTTCTTCCGGGGACGCCGGAGCCAGTGCCCCTCGCGCGAGACGCGCGAGGCACTGGGAGTGGGATCAGAACGTGGGAGTCACTTGTTCGTCTGTTGTGCGGCCTCGGTGGCCGATTCCAGTTGCTGCGCCAACTGCTCTGGCGTGAGTGACCCGGACATCAGACCGACGCTTCCCTGCCAGATGTACTTGGAGTAGATGTCCGTCGCGATCGCCTGATCGTTGAACAGGGCCGAGCCTTTGGGGCCGGCGGTGGACACGAAGGAGTTGATCTTCGTGAAGTTCGCTTTCACCAGGGGCGCCACGTTCGACGCTGCCGACGTGGTCTTGTACGGCATCGACGTCGACATGCCAGCACTGAACGCCGCAGCGACGGACGGACGAGTGAAGTACTCCATGAATTTCTCCGCGGAGGCCGTGTCCGAGCTCTTGCTGATGACGAGAGCCGTCTGGTCCAAGGTGATCTCGCTGCCGGATCCGGCACCCCCGTCAAGGGCGGGGAAGAGCATGACTCCGGGTGAGAACGTCGGAGGCGTGGCCTTCATGGTGCCGAGGAACCAGCTGCCCTGCTCGTAGAAACCAGCCTTTCCCGCGAGGAAATCGGCTCCGGCAGTGGAGTTGTCCTCGCCGAGGAAGCCGCTTTGGAACAGCGGCTTCAGCGACACGTAGTCCTTGAACGCGCTGACGACGGCAGGGTCCGTCCACTTGGGCGACGTCGGCTGCCCGGCGAGCACGGTGCGGTTGTACAGCTGAGTCGTCGCCGTGGATCCGAGCGACCGCTGGACGAGGTCGTTCAGGTAGTGACCGCCGGGCCACTGATCCTTTGCGCCGATGACGATCGGTTCGCCGCCCGCGTCCTTGATCTTCTTCATCGCGGCCGTCCACTCGGAGAAGGTCTTCAGCTGCGATGCGTCGACGCCGTACTTCTTCAGGTAAGCGGGGTTGTAGAACAGGAGGTTTCCGACCGAGGTGCCGGCGCTTATGCCGTAGATCTTGCCGTTGAGGACCATGCCCTGGGTTGCCGCTTCGCCGAGGGCCCGAGGTTTGATGGTCTTGTTATAGAACGACGTGAGGTCTTTGAGAACGCCGCCCTTGGCCATCGCGAAGACCTCGGGTCCGGCGATGTCCGTCGCCGCTGTCGGAGGTTTACTCGAGGTCATCGCCGTGCGGACCGCCGGCTGGTAGGTCGCGCCGTTGCCGCTCTGGGCATCAGAGGTGACCTTGATACCGGTCGCCTTCGTGAATCCGGCGTAGAGATTGTTGGCGATCTTCTGACTGACCGGGTCGTTCCAGGTCGTCATCACGGTGATCGACTTGGTGCCGCCTGCTGCGCCGCCACCGGCCGAACAGCCGGACAGCCCGACAACGGCTACGGAAATCGCCGCGATAGCCACAACCACCCGCCTTCGCGTGGTCACGTTCATGATGTTTCATCCCTTCTCATGGCCGCCAGGGTGAGCGGCACTGGTGTGCGGATGGATCCGATGCCCATTCCGGTGGAGCGTGGTTGTACTCGGGCCCGATAATCGGAGGGGCTTTCGCCCTGGCCCTTGCGGAACTCATTGGTGAGGTGACTGGTGTCGTAGAAGCCGGTGCGCGAGCTGATCACGCCGATGGGAAGATCCGTTGTCGCGAGGAGATCGCAGGCGGCTGCAATCCGGATCTGCATGAGGTACTTGTAGGGCGTGGTCGCGAAGTGCCTGTTGAAGAGCCGGTTGAAGTGACTCGGAGACATCTGGACCTGTCGTGCGAGCTCCTCGACCCGAATCGGCCGCGCATACTCGCGGCAGATCAGTTCGACTGCCGGGGCCAGTGTCAGGAACTGTTCGGATCCGGAATCCCGGGCCGCGATTCGCCGCGTGACGCCGATGATGCCGACAATGTGTCCGGACAGCGAGCGGGCCGGCGTCTTGGTGCTCGTGAACCAGTCGTATCCGCCGTCGCGGCGTCCGACGAGCTCGACGACGTCGACGAGCGACACGCCCTGCTGCAAGACCCGTTCGTCATCCTTCCGGTAGTGCTCGACCAAATACGTGGGCGAGAAGAACTCGTCGCTGCGCCCCAAGATCTGCTCTTTCGTTGAGCACCCCATCAGCTCGACGAAGGGTTCCGAGCAGGCGACGAAACGGCGTTCTGCGTCTTTCACGAAGACGTAGATGTTCGGCACCTGGTCGAATGCTGCAAGAAGAGAGGTTGCCGGGCCCTCCATGATGTGGGACACCGCTTCGGACCGACGATCGTCGGCGGCCTGTGTGCTGATGCTCATTCGGCACCTTCTCCTCTTTCCAGCGGCTGGACGAGACGCTGTTTCAAGGCGTCTTCGTCGACTGGTGGCAATTTGACCGCGCCGCGTATTGCACCGCAAGGGAATCATCGAGATCGAGCGGGATTTCACAACAGCGTGAGCGGATTTTCCAACGAGCTGCGGCAGGCTCGGCCCTAGCGTTTCCTATGCGAACCGTTCGACAAGGGAGTGGACCATGGGAAGCACAGGCGTAGACACGGCAGACACCAACCGGACACCGTCTCAGAGCCCGCGAATCTCCTTGGGGAGTTGGGCGTTCTCGTTCGGGCCCTTCGAGGAGGCTCCGTGGAGTTTCGACCGATTTTCTGACTACGCGGCCGATCACGGCTACGACGGTGTCGAGATCAACGGGTTCAGACCGCATCCCCATGACGGGGATTTCGATCGTGACGGTGCGCTGGCCATCCGCGACCGCCTCGACAGCAAGGGGCTCGGCATCTCCGGGTACGCGCCCGACCTCCGATCCACGCCGCCCGGCGTCGGCGATCCCCGGGCGTACCTCGACCGGATCGACAGCGTTGCCCGCTTCGGAGAAGCGCTCGGAGTAACGACGGTGAGGATCGACACGATTGCGCCGCCTCCCGGCCCCGACGGGCACGAACGTGAGCGGCAGATCTCGCGGGTCGTCGATGTCTGGCGCCGATCCTCGGACCGTCTCGCGGATTCCGGGATCGACCTCGTCTGGGAATTCGAGCCGGGATTCTGGCTCAACCGTCCGAGCGACATTGCTCGCATCGTTCGGGAGGTCGACCGGCCGAACTTCGGGATCCTCTTCGATACGAGCCACGCACACACGATCGGCGCCTGCGGTGCGCGACAGGGCGACAACCCGGAGATCCTTCCCGGCGGGGCAGTCGAATTCGCTCGTCTGGTTTCTGGATCCGTCCGTCACTTGCACCTCATCGACAGCGACGGGACCCTGCACGACGGGGACACCAGCGAACACGTGCCATTCGGTCTCGGTGACGTGAATTTCCCCGGGGTGCTCGACGCGCTCGGACAGGCGGCTGCGCGTCTGCCGTGGTGGACGGTCGACTTCTGCTTCTGCCCCACTACCGTTCGAGACGCAGCCGCCGCGGTCCCGATCGTGCAAGAACTGCGCGACGACCTACTCACCCGGCTTGCCGCAAAGGAGAACCACCAATGAAAGCCGCCGCTCTGACCAGCCCCGGGCACATCGAACTCGTCGAGAAAGATCGCCCGCACGCCCACAACGATCTCGTGGTCGTGAAGATCCTGGTCGCGCCGATGTGCACCGAGAACAAGGATCGACGCGGAGGCATCGTCACCGACACCCTCGGCCACGAAGCGGCCGGTGTCGTCGTGGACGCCGGCACCTCCAGACGACTCGCCGTCGGTGATCGGGTCGTCGTCATGCCCGGATCCGCCTGCGGGTTGTGCCGTTATTGCGTCGCGGGCGAGCACATCTATTGCCCGTTCCCCCGCGACGTGCTCGCGGAATCCAATCAAAGCTACGGAACGGCCACCTTCACCGAATACGTCCTCAAGGCCGACTGGCTGCTCGTCCCCGTCCCGGACGACGTCTCGCTGCGGCACGCCGCAGCAGCGTGCTGTCTCCTCGGGCCGAGCTTCAACGCCAGCAACCGGATGAGCCTGACCGCCGCCGACACCTATCTCGTGGCCGGCTGCGGCCCCGTCGGGCTCGGCGCCGTCGGACACGGCCTCGCCCGCGGGGCCCGCGTCCTCGCGCTCGAGACGCACCCGTACCGGATGGCCCTCGCCGCTCGACTCGGTGCGGAGGTGTTCGACCCCCTCGACGCCGGGTGCGAAGACGCAATCCTGGAAGCAACGGGTGGGTGGGGGGTGTCTGCGTCCACCGAGACCAGTGGAGTCGCAAGCAACCCCGCTCTCCTCGCCCGGGTCTCCGAGCGGCGGGCCCGACTGAGCGTGGTCGCCTGGGGTCTCGACATCTCCCTCCCCCCGATCGTCCCCCTCGGCCTGGACATCTACGGCTGTTGGCACTGGAACCACCAACGATTCGGCGTGCAGATGATGGAGACGATCCGCCGACTCGGAAAGTACCTCGACGAAGTCGTCACTCACACCTTCCCCCTCGAGGAGGTGTCCGCCGCCATGGACCTCCAAGATTCGGGAAACTGCGGCAAGATCTTCCTCCTACCCCACGGCGAGGTGGAGGCATGAGCCGCATCGTCGTGCTCGCAGGCGAGGGCGAATACGAGTCCGCCACCACGATGAAACCGGTGGCCGACTCGATCGCCGAACACCTCGACGCACACCTGACCTACCGGACGCCCGACGTGCTCGAAGACTGGCCGTCGTTTCCTTCTTCGAGCTTCGGATCCCTGGAGTCGCTTCACGGGGCAGACCTTCTGATCTTTTACACCCGGTTCCGGATCCTGCCGGACGCCGAGCTGCAAGCGTTGGCGGAGTACCTCGACCAGGGCGGCAATCTTCTCGCCCTGCGAACCAGCACCCATGCCTTCCGGCCACGACCGGAATCCGACTGGTCGGGCTGGACCGAACGCTTCGCCGCCACGTACATTGGCACGGAGTGGACCCGACACCATGGGCACACGTCGACGACGGACATCACCACGGTCGCTCAGCATCCCGTCACGGACGGGCTCCCGGCACACTTCCACGTCGATTCGTGGCTGTACGTCAGCACGCCACCGCCTGACGCGGAGGTCCTGCTCTGGGGCGATCCCGTGGATCCGGAAAAAGAATCTGAACCGTCCCCCGTCGCCTGGGTACGGCAGCTCGGTACGCAACGAATCTTCTACACGTCGCTCGGAGGTCAGAGCGATCTCCAGGATCCCATCGTTCTGAGGCTCCTTGAGAACGCCGCCGCGTGGTGCGTCGAAGCCGAGGCGACGCGCTGATGAAACAGGGGGAATTGGCGTTCACGGACGTCGGCGCTGGCCCACCGCTCGTCCTCCTGATGGGACTTGGCGCACCCGGGAGCGCCTGGGCACCGCACAGCGATGTGTTGCAGCAGTCGTTCCGGTGTCTGATCTTCGACAATCCGGGTACGGGATCATCCGCGCTCGGAGAGGGAGCCCTGACGACTCAGAGCATGGCGCGCGCCGTGCTCTCGTCTCTTACGCAACTGGGCATCGACCGGTTCAGTGTCGCCGGCATCTCGATGGGCGCCTGCATCGCCCAGGAACTGGCCTTGACCGCGCCCTCCCTGGTCGACAGGCTCCTGCTGGTCGCGCCGTGGGCGCAGTGCGACGCCTCGACGGGCAACATCCTCGACCTGCTGCACGGCGTCCGTCGGGAGGCGTCCGACGCCACGTTCACCGCGCTCCTGCAGAACCTGGTGTGGACACCCCAGTGGTTCAACGAGCACCGCGACGAGTTGCTCACCGCGCAGCACCTGCCTGTTCACGCGTCGCCCGCGACGATCAGGCAACAGGTGTCCGCGTGCCGCAGCCACGATGCGCTTGACCGTCTCCGTGCCATCGATCGGCCCGTCCTCGTGACTGTCGGTAGCGACGATCGGTTCATCAGACCCGAACTCTCCGAGGCCGTAGCAGCGTCGATCCCCGACGCCCGCCTGGAACGCTTCGACGGTCTTGGCCACGTCCACCATTGGGAAGACCTCGACCGCTTCAACCGTCTCGCGAAGGAGTGGTTCGCGTGAAGTTCGCCTGTCAGACCTATAGCTGGCAAATGAGCCTGCAGAAATACCGCGGTCGGCTCACCCACATGGCAGACGTCGCATCGCAAGCTGGGTTCCGGGGGTTCGAAGCGGAAACGATCCTCCTGCCCAAGAACTGGTCAGGAAGCAGTCTCCGTCGGGCCCTCGACACCGCCGAGCTCGAACTCGCGGCCCTGTGCCTCGTCGGCTCGTGGGCTCACCACGGCGAAACAGCGGAGGAACGCGACCACTCCGACCGCGTGATGGATGCCCTGGCGGAGTTCCCCGACGCCATCATCAACCTGGTGATCCTTCCCGGAACCAACCGAGACCACCTCCGCGAGCGCCAGTCGGCCGCCCTCTCCTGCATGAGCGACATCGCCCGGCGTGCCGATGACCGCGGGATCACCGTGTCGTTCCACCCGAATTCGCCACCCGGATCCCTCTTCCGAATTCGCCCGGACTACGACCTGCTGCTCGACGAATTGGATCCTCTCATCGGCTGGACACCCGACAGCGGCCATCTCGCCGCCGGGGGCATGGATCCGATCCTCACCCTTCGAGAATGGGGCGACCGAATCCGCTACGTCCACATCAAAGACCGAGACAGCGGCGGCAACTGGGCACCGACCGGTACCGGTGTCATCGACATCCCTGGGATCATCGACACGCTCAAGGGTCTCGGCTACGACGGCTGGATCACCTTCGAGGACGAGTCGCCGCTCGCCGAACAAGACCCCGACAACGCCGTCCGGTTGACCGGCCGATACATTCAAGAGCGCTTGCAAGAGGAAGGTGTCCCCCGATGACCACTGACATCGCGACCGCGCAGGAGGGCGCACCCACCCTGCTCCTCGGCGTCAACACCTTCGTGTGGCAGTCACCACTCACCACCAGAAACCTCGTTCCCACCCTCGAGAACATCGCAGCCCTCGGTTACGAAGCGGTCGAGCTCGCGCTCGAGAATCTCGACGACTGGGACGCAGATCTGGCTGCCGACACGCTCCATCGGCTCGGTCTGGCGTCGGTGGTCGGTGGCGTCTTCGGCCCCGGCCGCGAGCTGACGGTGGCGTCGCACGACGTCATCGAGAACACGAAAGCGTACGTTCGGGGCGCCATCGATCTTGCCGTCCGACAGGGCTCGCCGATGGTGATCGGCCCGCTGTACACCTCCGTGGGCAGAACGTGGCGGATGGACGCTGACGAACGCCGACGTGCCGTTCTAGACCTCCGCTCGTCTCTCGACGAGCTCGGCGACTACGCCGGCGCGAACGGGGTCAGGCTCGCAATCGA
>JAODMX010000075.1 GCA_025464735.1 Frondihabitans sp.
GCGCGCTCCGCACGTCTACTGGTAGACGTGCGGAGCCAGCACCCCGATCGCCCGCAGGTTGCGGTATCGCTCGTCGTAATCGAGGCCGTAGCCGACCACGAACTCGTTCGGAATCTCGAAGCCCGCGTACTTCACGTCGACAACGACGGTGGCGGCGTCGGGCTTGCGGAGTAGCGCGAAGATCTCGACGGAGGCCGCCCCCCGGCCCCGCAGGTTGCCGAGCAGCCACGAAAGCGTGAGCCCCGAGTCGATGATGTCTTCGACGATGATGACGTCGCGCCCGTGGAGGTCGCTGTCGAGGTCTTTCAGGATGCGCACCACACCGGACGACTTCGTCCCCGACCCGTACGACGACACGGCCATCCAGTCCATCGTGGCCTGGATCCGGAGCTCCCTGGCGAAGTCGGCCATCACCATGACGGCGCCCTTGAGCACGCCGACGAGCAGCGGATCGCGCCCCGCGTAGTCACGCTCGACCTGCCGGGCGACCTCGGCGATCTTGGCGTGGATCTCCTCCTCGGTGTAGAGAATCGAGGCGAGATCTGCCTGGACGTCGCTGATTTCCATTGGCCGGCGGGCTCCTCGCGTTGAGATCAAGTGGTGCGGATCAGTGGGGCTGAGGGGTCGCTGCGAAGTGCAGCACGCCCCCGCGCCTCACCACTGTAACGCCCGGCAGCGAGACCGGCCCCTGCCCGTGCCACTCGGTCACGAGCCGCGCCACCTCGAGCGTCTGCGCGCGCGACAGCGTCACTGCGAACTCGCTCTCGACTGCCAGCCGGATCAGCCGCTGCCGCAGCGCCGCCGGATTGGCAAGCAGCCCGCGCACGTCGAGCGAGATGCCGGCCTCAGCGTGATCGGCGAGCTCCTCGGCCTGCTCCTGGGCGAAATGGTCGAGGGCCGCTGCGTCCTCCCGAAGCTGATCGGCGGTGCGGGTGAGCGCCTCGACGATGCCCGGTCCGAGCTCGCGCTCCAGCATCGGCAGGACGGTGTCGCGGATCCGCACGCGAGTGAACGCCGGATCCTGGTTCTGCGGGTCGTGCCACGGGGTGAGGGCCGAATCGACGCAGAACGCGTGCGTGGTGGCCCGCCGCACCCCGAGCAGTGGCCGCGCGAAGAGCCCCGATCGCGCCTCCATCCCCTGCAGGCTGGTGGGGCCGCTCCCCCGGGCCAAGCCCAGGAGGACCGTCTCGGCCTGATCGTCGAGCGTGTGGGCGAGGAGCACCGCTGCGGCTCCGGTGTCGGTCGCGGCCCCGCGAAGGGCCGCGTAGCGGGCTGTGCGCGCCGCCGCCTCGGGCCCGCCAGCCGTCCCCACCTCGACCCGACGCACGAGCACCGGGTCGAGTCCGAGCTCCCGCGCCTGCTCGGCCGCCCGGGCCGCCACCTCGGCAGACCCCTCCTGCAGCCCGTGGTCGACGACGACCGCACCGGCGCGGAGACCGCCGCCCGCACGGGGAGCCTCGAAAGCCACCGCCGCCGCGAGCGCGAGCGAGTCAGCACCGCCGCTGAGCGCGACCAGGAGGTCTGCGGTCAGGTGACCCGCAGGATCCTGCGGCGCCGTTTTCGCACGCTCCCTCGCGATCTCAGCGAGCACCGGCCTCACCGCCCGGCGCACGTCGGCGATGGCGGGGGTCAATCGGGGGCGTGACGGCATCTTGTAACGTTAATCCAGCCGCGGCGCGTTCCTCGCGTCGCCCATCTACCAAGGAGCACACATGACCGCGTACGACGTCGTCGTCGAGATCCCCAAGGGAAGCCGCAACAAGTACGAGGTCGACCACGAGACCGGGCGGGTCTACCTCGACCGCGTCCTGTTCACCTCGTTCGTCTACCCGACCGATTACGGCTACTTCGAGAACACCCTCGGCCTCGACGGCGACCCCGTCGACGCCCTCGTGCTGCTCGAATACCCCGTGTTCCCCGGCGTGGGCGTCTCGGTGCGCCCGGTCGGCGTCTTCAAGATGAGCGACGAGGCGGGATCGGACGCCAAGGTTCTCGTCGTCCCGGCGAAGGACCCGCGCTGGGCCCACATCCAGGACATCGACGACGTCGATGAGCAGACCAAGGCCGAGATCGGCCACTTTTTCGAGCGCTACAAAGACCTCGAGCCGAACAAGTGGGTCAAGGCCGAGGGCTGGGGCGACGCGGCAGAGGCCGAGGCCATCGTCGAGGCCGGCTTCGAGAAGCTCAAGGCCGAGGGCCACTGACCTCTCGTTCGTGAAACGCCGAAGGGCGGGTGCCGCGTGGCATCCGCCCTTCGGCGTTCTCGGTGTCGGTGTCGGTGGGCGCGTACCGCGGCGGTTCGTGCCTAGCCGGCCGGCCGGCCGACCTCGTTCTCCAATTGCGTGAAACGAATGGCGACGATTCGGACAGGAGCGCTCGGGTTCGGGGCTTCGATCATGAGGCCATTACCGAGGTACATCGCGTCGTGGTACATGCTGTCGGCCGCAGGGTCGTAGTAGAAGAGGATGTCTCCGG
Source organism: Frondihabitans sp. (assembly GCA_025464735.1). The sequence goes on from JAODMX010000075.1 coordinate 2,476, forward strand.
GCTGTCGGTCCGCGAGCGGTAAGCGACGACCTTCCGCGCCCAGGTAGTTCCACTGCAACCGCACCGAGTGACCGCCGATGTAGACGCCCGCCGCGTTGTACGACGCCATCATGAGGCCGGAGCAGTCGTACGCGTTGGGGCCGGCCGCATCGAAGACGTAGGGCTTGCCGACCTGGGCCTTCGCGAAGTTGATCGCCGTGGTCGTGGCCGACGACGAACCGGATGAGGGCGGCGTCGTCGTGACGGGAGGAGTCGTCGGCGTGGTGGTGCCGCCACCGCCACCGGAGGTGGATCCTCCCGAACCGCTGCCTGACGTCGTGGAGGTTGCGGGCGGTGAGGCCTTTGCCGCATTCGCAGCCGCGGTCGCCGCAGCAGCCGCGGCGGCATTCGCTGCCGCGGTGGCTGCGACGCCGTCGTAGTACTTGGACTCGACGGCGGCCGTCGTGCCCTTCAGGTAGGCGATCTGCGAGATCAGCTGCGACTGGTTCTTCTGCTGGTTTGCGACCGCGGTGGTCACCGTCTGGGCCAGAGCGTTCGCCTGCTTGAGTGCGGCGGCCGCGTCGCCCGCCTGCTTGTCGAGGGCCGACTGCGCCGTCACCGCCTGGTCGCGAAGCGAGGAGACGAGCTTGACGTCTTGACGTGCTTCCTGCAGCAGGCTCGTCGTTCGATCGGTCAGGTTGCTCATGGCGCCGAGTTGATAGAGGAGGTTCGACGCCTTGCTCGACTGGGTCAGGAGCGTCACGGTCAGCTGCCCGTCGCCGGTGTGGGAGAGCTGGGCGACAAGCTGGCCGACCCGCTGTTGCGAGAGCTTGGCCTGCTTGGCCGCCGCGGCCTGCTCCTTCTTGAGGGAGTCGAGGTTCGACTTCGCGGTCTGCTCGTCGGCCAGCGCGATCTGATACTTCTCGCCGGCAACCGAAGCGGCCGTGCCGGCATCGGTGGCACGCGACTGCAAAGACTTGATGGCGGCGTTGATCGACGCCGCCTGCTTTTGCGCCTCGGCCTGGTTCGATTTGGCGGCCTGGACCTCGGCCCAGCTCGGGTAGGGCGACGCATTCGCCGGCGACGCGAGGCCGACGGAGGAGACGGCGACGCCGCAGCTGACCGTGAGAACGAGGAGCGCACCCAGGGCGCGGCGCCGTGGCGCCGTCGCAGGGACAGGTCTGGGTGCGTGTGCTGTCATTACAGGGTCACTCCTCGCGCGGCCATGAACGGGACGGCGTCGGTGGCCACGGTATTGACGCGCGTCTCGAAGTGAAGGTGGCAGCCGGTCGACCAACCGGTCGATCCGACGCGGGCGATCTGCTGCCCGACGGTGACGGTCTGGCCGACGGACACCATGATGCCGCCGTCAACGATGTGCCCGTAGCCGGTGTTGATGCCCGCACCGTTGTCGAGCAGGATGAAGTTGCCGTAGCCGCCGTAGGGGCCCGCGTAGATGACCGTGCCCGAATGCGCGGCCAGAATGGGCGAACCGCACGAGGCGCCGAGGTCGGTACCGGCGTGGAGTTGGTAGACGTGAGTCGCAGGATCCCACCGCATGCCGTACCCGCTGGTGATATAGCCGCCCGCGGGTTTCGTCCAACCGGAGGAGCTCGGTACGCCGGTGAGCCCGCTGGCCTTCTCGGCCGCGGCCGCCGCACGCTTGGCAGCGGCGGCCTCCTGCGCGCGACGGATGACAACACCCTTGTTGTAGGCCGCCTCGGTGAGACTGCGGTGCGACTTGATCGACGCGAGTTGGGCGGTGAGGCGGTCCTGGTTCGAGTTCTGTTCGCTGACCGCGGCCTGAGCGGCCTCGGTCGCGGCCTGAGCCGCTACGAGGGCAGTCTGCGCCTGATTGGCAAGATCATTCAGGGCCTTGGCGTCAACGACGGCCTGGTCGGTGCTGCCCTGCGCGGTGTTGCGGTCTTGGACTGCGGTCGCATAGATCGCGCTCGCCTGCTCGGTCAGCTTGCTCATCGCGCCGAGCTTGTAGAGGAGATTTCCTGCCTTACCTGGATCCGTCAGCAGGTTGGTACTGATGTCGTTCGAACCCGAGCGACCCAGCTGCGCGGCGAGCTGGCCCGCGCGCACCTCACTCGCTTTCGCGATCTTGTCGGCCGCGTCAGCCTTGGCCTGGAGCGCGGCCTTGACCTTCTCCTGCTGGTCGAAGTTGAGCTGAGCCTGCTGGAGGGCTTTGCCCCTCGCGGCAGCCTCCGCCTGCTTCGTGGTGACGTCGCTCTTCAGCTGCGAGATCAACTTCTCGATCGCCCGGATCTCGGTCGACTTCTTGTCCTGGCTCTTCGCCGCGGCCGCAACATCACCCCAACTCGGATACGACGTGGCGGCCTGAGCGGCGAGAGGCGACCCGAGGATCACGCCCGAGGCCACGACCGCGCTCGCCACAACCATCGCCAAAACGGCCCGGGAGCGGCGCACGCCACGGGGGCGCGCCGGAAGAACGGACGTGGCGCCGTGAAGCGCTGTCCGGTCGGTGGAGAGGAAGAGTGCCATGGAGTCCCGAATCGTCGTCACGGTGTGGCCGAGGCGCAAGTCACACTGTTAACACGAGTAACAGTAGCAACGCACCGCGAAGAGCCCAAGGGGAAAATCCCTCGAGCTGACCCGGTTGCCCGACCGAGGCTTCCCAACGAAAGCCTCAAGAACAGCTTGAAACTAACTGTGGCAGGCGATTCCGCGGGTCTCCCCCGCCGCAGACGCTGTCTGTGGATAACTTCGTTGTGCCCACAATTGGGGAGGACAAGACCCGTTTTGATTTTCAGGGGGCCTGTCCGTATGCTTGTCCCTCGGTTGCTGTGACGCCTTCAAGCATCGCGGCCCCATCGTTTAGTGGCCTAGGACACCGCCCTTTCACGGCGGCAGCACGGGTTCGAATCCCGTTGGGGTCACACAGTGCTAGCAATCCGAATCTGCTAGATTCGGAGCGCTGCGAAAGTTAGCAGCACCACAAGTAAGGCCCTGTAGCGCAGTTGGTTAGCGCGCCGCCCTGTCACGGCGGAGGTCGCCGGTTCAAGTCCGGTCAGGGTCGCCATGGCTGGGTAGCTCAGTTGGTAGAGCGTTCGACTGAAAATCGAAAGGTCCGCGGATCGATGCCGCGTCCAGCCACCCTCGTGTCTCGTAAGAAAAGGGCGCCGACTTCTGTCGGTGCCCTTTTCTGCGTGCGGTCGTGCGGTCGCTGCAAGCCACGCTTCGCGTCGCTTCGCCAATGCGGCACTCGCCTCGCGCAATTGCGCGAAGCGACCCCCACATCCGCGAAACGATGCGCGAAGCACCAATTAGGTGATTTATACCCGGGTAATACATGATGTATTCATCGCACGAGTGCGAGCCCGGCCTCCAGGGTTGGTCGGGTCCGGTGGGGGTCGAGTACGGTCGGCCCCCACCATTTCGACAGGCCGCCAAGCTCAGCCACGCAACTCCGCGAGCACAGCGCCAAGCTGCTCGACGGCCCAGTCGAGCTCCTCCTCGGTCACGACGAGGGGCGGCGCCAGGCGAATCGTTGATCCGTGAGTGTCCTTCGCCAGGACTCCTCGGCGCATGAGCCCCTCGCAGACCTCGCGTCCGGTGCCGAGGGCGGGGTCGATGTCGATGCCGGCCCAGAGACCTGCGGTGCGTACCGCCACCACGCCCGACCCCGACGCGACGAGGGCGTCGAGCCCGGACCGCAGTCGCTCGCCCAGGACCGTGGCGCGCTTCTGGTATTCGCCGGTGGCCAGGATCCTGACGACTTCAAGACCCACAGCTGCGGCCAGGGGGTTCCCACCGAAGGTCGAACCGTGCTCGCCCGGGCGAAGCACGCCGAGCACCGACCGATCACCGACGACGGCGCTGACCGGGACGATTCCGCCGCCGAGGGCCTTGCCGAGGAGGTAGAGGTCGGGCACGACGCCGACGAGATCGCAGCTGACTGTGGATCCGGTACG
>JAODMX010000084.1 GCA_025464735.1 Frondihabitans sp.
CCGGGGATGTTCGTGTGCAGGCGCTCGTCGGTGATGACGAAGCCGCGGTCGAGGGTGACACCCACCTCGTCGTACCCGAGGTTTGCGGTGACCGGACCGCGGCCGACGGCCACGAGCAGCAGTTCGGCGTCGACGGTGTCGCCGTTCTCGAGCGAGACGACGACGCCGTTCTCGTGCTGGGTGACGCCGGCGAACCGGACGCCCAGGCGGTAGTCGATGCCACGGCGGCGGAAAGCGCGCTCGAGTGACTTGCTGATCGACTCGTCTTCGTTGGGGACGAGGTGCGGCAGTGCCTCGATGATGGTCACCTCGGCGCCGAAGGACTTCCAGACGCTGGCGAACTCGACGCCGATCACGCCACCGCCGAGAATCGCGACGCGGCTCGGAATGTAGTCAAGCTCGAGAGCGTGCTCGCTGGTGATGACCTTGCCACCGATCTCGAGACCGGGAAGGCTGCGTGAGTAAGAGCCGGTCGCCAGGATGATGTTCTTCCCGGTGATCGTGTCGTCGCCGACCTGCACCGTGCTCGGGGAGGTGAGACGGCCGGATCCGGTGATCGTCGTGATTCCGCGGGATTTCACGAGACCCTGCAGGCCCTTGTACTTGTGCTCGACGATCTCGCGGCGATACGTCGTGACGGCGTTGATGTCGATTCCGTGGAAGTCGGTGTTGACGCCGTACTTGGACGACTCGCGCGAGACATCTGCGACCTCGGCCGAGTGCAGGAGCGCCTTGGTGGGGATGCAGCCACGGTGGAGGCAGGTGCCGCCGACCTTGTCCTGTTCCACGAGCGCGACCGAGAAGCCCAGCTCACTGGCCCGGAGGGCTGCGGCGTAACCACCGCTCCCACCCCCGAGCACCACCACGTCAAAATTCTGTTCCGACACTCAGTAGCTCCTTCGTGCGATCGGACGTGGCTGCCGACAGCACCGTCACGCCAGTGCGACCGTCTGGGTTTCAGACGGATCCGAATGACGTGGGTGGGCCTGACAGCCCTTCACCGGCGAGTTTTTCCCGCCCCGACTACCCTCGTACGCCGCACAGAAACTGGCTGCCAGGTCGATGAGGGTACGCACCGTGATCCCTGTGGCTCCCTTGGTCGTGAACCCGTACCCGCCCGCCTTGTTTTCGCTCGGGCCCGCGATGTCGAGGTGCGCCCAGGGGATCAGGTCTTCCGTGTCGGCTTTCGTCCCGACGAATTCCTTCAGGAACACTCCGGCGAGGAGCATGCCGCCCGCCGTGTTGCCGGGTGTGGCATTGACGAGGTCGGCGACGTCCGAGTTGAGGCGCTTCCGCAACTCGGCAGCGAGAGGCACTCGCCAGAACGGTTCGGAGGCTCGGTCGGCGACCTCAACGACCCGGGGTGCGAAGTCATCCGTCCCCATGACGCCGACGTAGCGCGTTCCGAGCGCCACGACCTGTGCGCCGGTGAGGGTCGCGACGTCGACGATGGCATCCGGCTGCTCCTCGCTGGCAGCGGATATCCCGTCGGCGAGCACGAGTCGACCTTCGGCGTCCGTATTCGTTACCTCGACGGTCGTGCCGTTCTTGATCGTGAGCACGTCATCTGGCCGAATCGGATCGGCGCCCAGCATGTTCTCCGAGACGCAGAGCCACGCCGTGACCTTGACGGGCAGGTGCAGATCGGCTGCGGCAAGGGCGACCGCCAGGACCGTCGCCGCCCCGGTCATGTCGTACTTCATGCCGACCATGCTCCCGGCCGGCTTCAGCGACAGTCCGCCTGTGTCGTATGTGATGCCCTTACCGACGAGCGCGAGGTGTTTCGTTGCGCCTTCGGGCGCGTACACCACTTTCACCAGACGCGGACCGCGGGCCGATCCCTGACCGACTCCGACGATCCCGCCGAATCCGGCATCTCGCAGCTCGTCTCCGGCGAGGACGGTCACCGAGACCTCCTTGTCCGCTGCTAGGCGTACCGACTCGTCGGCGAGCGCTTCGGGCGAGAGGTCGATTGGGGGAGTGGCGACGAGATCTCGGACCGTGTGGATCGCCGTGGCGACGGTCGCTGCTTTGGCGACCACGGAATCGTCGACCGTCGTGCCCGTGACCAGCACGATCTCGCCGACCGCCGTTCGGGACTCCTTCGCCGACGCGTGGCGGTAGACGTCGAACGAGTATGCACCGATGGCGGCCCCTTCGAGAATGGCGAGAGCCTCGTCGTCGTTCGAGGTGGGGAGGACGAGGGCGACGCGAGAGGATCCGGCCAACTGGCGGGTCGCGGATCCGGCGGCATAGCGCAGCGTCTCGACGCTCACCGGACCGCCGAGACCGATGAGGGCGACGGTCGGACTGCCCGGTGCGTCGTCGGCGGCGAACCCCGTGACGCTCAGCCCCTCGGCCCCGAGTGCAGACAGGGGGAGCCGGGTGAGTTCGTCGCGTCCGCCCGATACCCCGATGGCCGTCAGGGTCGCAGCCAGCTCGGGGGCGTCGGTCAGCAGTTCGGGAACAGCGCCGTCTCCTCCCTTTGCGGGCGTGACTCCGAAGACGACGACGTCGGTTTCGGGGATGAGCGAGGAGACGGAGAGGGACGCGACAGTCATGCCGTCGATCGTATCGACGCTGTCCGACACGATTCGTGTTCGCTGTCAGCTTGTCGGCGTGGGGCGTGCCGGAACTCGAGGGTGCCTAGCATTGAATGCATGTCCGACCCAGCCTCTCTCTACGAGCTCTCCTCCGACGCCTCAGGCGTTCCCACGGGGCTCCCGCTCGTCGCCGGGCTGACCGGGTTCGCCGATGCCGGTTCGACGGTGTCCCAGTTGACGCAGTATCTGCTCGACACCCTCGACAGTGAGCTCATCGCGACCTTCGACGCCGACACCCTTCTCGACTATCGCGCCCGCCGGCCGATCATCACCTTCGACCAAGATCACATCGCCGACTACAAGGCGTCCACTCTCACTCTCTCGCTCATGCGTGACGAGATCGGCCAGCAGTTCCTCCTGCTGTCGGGCTTCGAACCCGACTTCCGCTGGGAGGAGTTCACGCAGGCGGTACTGGGTCTCGTCGAGAGGTACCAGGTCAAGACCACCACGTGGGTCCACGCGATCCCGATGCCGGTGCCGCATACTCGACCGCTCGGCGTGACGGTCAGCGGCAATCGCGTCGACCTCATCGAGTCCCTCTCGATCTGGCGCCCGACCACCCAGGCTCCCGCGAACGCCCTTCATCTCGTCGAATACCGTTTGGCCGAAACGGGTCACCCCACGGCCGGATTCGTTCTTCTCGTGCCGCACTACCTGGCCGACACCGAGTTTCCCGACGCTGCCGTCACCGCGCTGTCGAGTATCAGTGCCGCCACCGGCCTGATCTTCCCGACCGACCGGCTCCGCGAAGAAGGTCGCGAGTTCATGACCAAGGTTGACGAGCAGGTGCAGGCCAACCACGAGCTGTCTCGCCTGGTCAAGACGCTCGAGGAGCGCCACGACACCTACATGGAGGGCAATCCGCTGCCGTCGCCCTTGATCGGGCTCGACGGCCAGGTGCCGAGCGCCGACGCGATCGCGGCCGAGCTCGAGAAGTTCCTCTCCCGGCGTGGCGACGACGATTCTTCCGGCCTCCTCTGAGCGATTCCCGCTCGTGTGAGGGAATAGGCAGGCCCCTGTCGCGGGTTGAGGTCTTCGAGAAGTTGAGCGGTCGCCGAACGACCCGATACCAGGATCCGGCGGTTCTGTAAACGGGTAAGCCGCGGGCGTGCAATAATTACTTACGGACCCTTTCCTGTCTCTCGTAGAAACGCGAAGACTTGACATGGGTCCTAGTTATGCCCGCAAACCACCCGCACTCCATGAAATGCCCGGAGATCTGGGGTTCGGCGGCGAGGCGTATCTCACTACTCCGAAGCCCAAGTGAGGAAGGTGCACCAATGGCTACTCGCACCAAAGCAGCGACAGCGGTCGTCGACGAGACCGCAACCGACGAGCCCATCGTCCAGACCACGAAGACCACGGCCGCCAAGAGTGCGGCCAAGGCTCCTGCCAAGGCGGGGTCCGCCAAGGCGCCCACCGCCAAGGCGACGAAGAAGTCGGCCAAGGCCGA
>JAODMX010000450.1 GCA_025464735.1 Frondihabitans sp.
TTGCTACGTCGCGGCACGGTCGAGCCGGCCCACCACAGACCCGGCAAAGTCCCCATTTAGGGGGACATTCGCAGCAAGGGGCTGTGCTCAAGAGAAAACCTCGCCTATGGTGGTTGAAGATCCCCTAGGTCGCTTACCCCCTCTTTGGAGATCCACCGCCGCCGTGTGACCCGCACGGAGGCTCGCCGCGTACCCGCACGGCATCTGCAGGACGAACGCTCGAAACACCGGCGCTCGGGGCCCGAAACCCACTAGTTGTGCACGTCCTTACCTCCGTGCGCGCTTCCGACCGGAACGAGGCATTTCGCCGTGGCGAAATCCATGACCCATACCCGACGTGTGTCCGTTGTGCTCACTGTCCTAGTGCTGGCCGTTGCCGGTGTCGTAAGCGCGGCAGGAGTCGCGAATGCGGATTCCAAGCCGACCAATCCCGCTGCGGCCGCCACGCCAACGACAGTGACGGCGGATGCCCTCTCGGCACCGCAGATCGACGGCGTCGTGTGGAGTCAGGTCATCAGCGGCAACAACGTCTTCGCGGGCGGCAACTTCCAGACCGCGCGTCCCGCAGGCGCGGCCACCGGTGTCGGTACCGTCAACCGCGCGTACCTGCTGTCGTACAACGTGACGAACGGCACCCTCAACACCCGCTTCGCCCCCGTTCTGAACGGCCAGGTGAAGGAGGTCATCGCTAACTCGGCGGGTACGGCTGTCTATATCGCCGGATCCTTCACCAAGATCAATGGAGTCATCGTCCACGGCATCGCCGAGCTCAACGCGACGACCGGCGCGCTCATCACCGCCTTCCGCCCGTCGCCGAACTACGCGGTCAGCACGATCGCGCTGCGGAGCACCACGCTCTACCTCGGCGGAGCCTTCACTGTCGTCAACGGCAGGACCCGCCTCGGCTTGGCGTCGGTCAACGCCACCAACGGCAAACTGAATGCCTGGGCACCGTCGGCCACCGGCGGTGTGGCCGATGCGTTGACCATCGATCCGGACGGCTCCAAGGTCATCGTCGGCGGCAGCTTCACCGCGATCAATAAGAAGGCCACTCCCGGCTACGGCATCGCAGCGCTCCAGCCCACCACGGGCGCGTCGCTCCCCTGGGCCATGAACACCCTGATCCGCGACGGGGGCGTAAACTCCGCGATCACCAGCCTCACGCCCGACAGCACCGGGGTCTACGGCTCCGGTTACGTCTTCGGGGCCGGCGGCGACTTCGAGGGCACTTTCCGGGCGGACTGGAAGACCGGCAAAATCACCTGGATGGAAGATTGTCACGGCGACTCCTACTCGACCGCCGTCACGACCACAGCCGAATACGTCGCAGGGCACGCGCACGACTGCGCGACGATCGGCGGCTTCACGGAGTCGGAGAACACGATCCATCACGGGATCGCCTTCAGCAAGAGCGCGACCCAGAAGGTGCAGACCGTCGCGGTGGGCGGTTACACCAACTTCGCCGGCAACCCGGCGCCGTCACTCCTCAACTGGTTCCCCGACTTCACCGACGGGACCTTCACGGGCAAGGACCAGGCCACCTGGAGCGTGGCAGCAAACACTAAATACGTCGTCTACGGTGGCGAATTCACGGCGGTCAACGGGACGCCGCAGCAGGGGCTCGTCCGCTTCGCCGTCTCGTCGCTAGCGCCCAACAAGATGGGTCCGATCTACTCGGGCGCCGATATCGTGCCGACCGCGGTCTCGACCGAGCCCGGGCGCGTCAAGCTCAGCTGGACCGCCGACGCCGATCAGGACAACTCGACTCTCACCTACGCGATCTACCGCGACGGTGACAACACCACCCCCGTCGCCACTCTCACGGGCGACTCCTCCGTGTGGCAGCGGCCGCAAATGACATACACCGACCTCGGGCTGACGCCCGGGCAGTCGTACTACTACAGGATCCGGGTCACCGACCCGTTCGGCAACACCGTGCTCGGAGACAGCGCGACCATCACTGTCGCGGGCAGCATGCCCACCGGCTACGAGGCCGACGTCTTGAATCAGGATCCGACTCACTTCTGGCGTTTCGATGGCGCAACGGGGGCTCTCATGCCTGACCTGGCCGGCGACGCCGACGAAATTCCCGGGACGGGCGTGACGACCACGAGCCCCGGATCCAGCGCTGACGGAACCACCGCGTCACAATTCTCGGGCACCATCGCAGGATTCGCCGCCACCCAGTCGTCCGCCGCCGCACCGTCGGTACTCTCCGTCGAAGCCTGGTTCAAAACGACGGTCGCCGGCGGCAAGATCGTCGGCTACGGATCCTCCCGCACCGGGACCAGCGCCCACTACGACCGGCACCTCTACCTCACCGCCGACGGCAAGCTGAACTTCGGCGTCTATACGACCTCGAAGATCTCAGTCACGTCGCCGACGGCAGTCAACGACGGAAACTGGCACCAGGCCGTGGGCACGTTCGACGGCACGACAATGCAGCTCTTCGTCGACGGTCAACTCGTCGCCTCGAGAACCGGACTCACCGCGGCACAAGCGCTGAGCGGATACTGGCGCGTCGGCGGCGACGCCAGCTGGAGCGGCTACGGCTGGTTCAACGGCAGCATCGACGACGTCTCGATCTACCCGGTGGCTCTCACGGCCGCTCAGGTGGCCGAACACTACGCCGCCGCTCAGCCGGCGTCGTCCACCGGTACGGGAACCGCCACCAGCGCGCCGACCCCCTGACCGCCCGGAAAGCTCAGGTGTCCGCGGCGATGCGGACGATGGCGCGCTCGAGAGTGCCTCGTACCTGAGCGACGAGCTCCGGCAATCGGATTCCGGACTGGACGAGGGTGACCGCGCACTTGTCGCGCACGACCGGCCCCACACGAGCAGTGAGGACCTCCCCTCCCGCCAGGGCCCACTCGGCCATCGTGCGCTCGGGCAGGCGATGCACCTCGTCGGGCTCTGCGGCCGCCAAAGCCGTGCCGCGCTTGATGGCCAGGTCAAGGAGCGCAGGCTGGCTGCCGCGGAGGCTACGACTCACCGACACGCGGAACGTGCCGTCGTCCTGCTGGCCGGGGAGCAGGATCCCATGCTCCTGCTGGTATCGCACCGCCACCGACTGCGCGCCCCACTCGGGCGCCTCATAGACGTCGACCAGGAGCGCGACGATCTGGTCGTGCGAGAGGCGCGTGGCCGCTTCGGCGTCGAGGATCTCGCGCCACTCGCGGATGCTTCGCCCCGAGCGCGCCGCGAGGGCAGCATCGCTCAGTCCAGGAGCACGCTCACCGCGAGCCACGAACTACTCCGCGTCGCGGGCGATGCGCACACGCGCAATGGCCAGGAAGTCGTCAACGGTCAGTTCTTCGCCGCGCCGCGTGGCCGCGAGCCCCGCCCCCTCGATGGCGGAGGACGCGTCTGCCGAGCTACCGAAGACGACTGACAGCGACTGACGGAGCATCTTGCGGCGCTGCTGGAAGGCGGCGTCGACGAGCTCGAAGGTCACTGCGCGCTCCACCTCGGTGCCCTTGGGCTCGTGATGGTCGTACGCCACGAGGATGCTGTCGACGTTCGGAACCGGCCAGAACACCTGCCGGCTGACCTGGCCCGCGGTCGACCAGTCGCCGTACCAGGCGGCCTTGATGCTGGGCGACCCGTAGACCTTGGATCCGGGGTCGGCCGCCAGACGGAGACCGACCTCGGCCTGCACCATGACGAGGCCTCGACGGAGCGACGGGAAGTGCTCGAGGAAGTGCAGGAGAACCGGGACGGAGATGTTGTAGGGCAGGTTCGCGACGAGATGGGTCGGTTCGACCGGCAGCGACGTCACCTTCATCGCGTCGGCGACGACGACGGTCAGGTCGGCGTCGGGCTGCAACAGACGCACGGTCTCGGGAAGCTGCTCGGCGAGTCGTTTGTCGATCTCGACGGCGACGACCTTCGCGCCCTTCTCCACAAGCCCGAGGGTCAAGGATCCGAGGCCCGGCCCGATCTCGACCACGACCATCCCCTGCGCCACCTTCGACGAGGCGACGATGCGTCGCACCGTGTTCGCGTCGTGCACGAAGTTCTGGCCGAGCTTCTTGGTCGGTTGGATGCCAAGGAGATCCGCGAGGTCACGGATCTCGGCGGGCCCGAGGAGCGTCGCCGTCATGCGTGCACGCCGCAGCCGCTCATGCGTCGACCGTGATCGGTTCGGATTCCCAGGTGCCGTAGACCAGCTCGGTCGTCGACGTGATCTGTGCGGCCAGCATGGAGACGTCCGTCTCGAGGGTCTCGGCCATCGATCTGAGGGTCAACGGGATGAGGTAAGGCGAATTGGGACGACCCCGGAACGGAGTCGGAGTGAGGAACGGGGCGTCGGTCTCGACCATGATCAGGTTACGCGGCGCGGCCTTGAGCGCGTCGCGGAGAGGTTGGGCGTTCTTGAACGTGACCGTGCCGGCGAACGACATGTACCACCCGTTTTCCGCGCAGATCGCAGCGAGCCGGGCGTCGCCGGAGAAGCAGTGGAACACGGTCTTCTCGGGAGCGACGACTCGCTTCAGCAGGGCGACCACTTCGTCGTGCGCGTCTCGATCATGGATCTGCAGGGCGAGGCCGTGCTTCTTGGCGATCTCGATGTGCGCCTCGAACGACTCGATCTGCGCCGCACGCCCCTCGGTGCCCGTGCGGTAGAAATCGAGTCCGGTCTCACCGACCGCTCGCACGCGCGGCCGCCCGGCAAGCTCGTCGATTTCGGCCAGTGCCTCGCTCAGACGCCCCTCGGCGGCGTATCTCGGCGCCTCGTTGGGGTGCAGGGCAACGGCCGCCAGGACACGCGGCTCTCGGCCTGCGATCATTGCAGACCACCGCGAGGTCTCGAGGTCGTTGCCGACCTGGACGACGCCTCTGATGCCGACGCTGGAGGCGCGATCGAGGTGCTCACGGTAGTCGAGCCCCTCCCCGTCGGCGATCTCGAGGTGGGTGTGGTTGTCGTAGACCGGCACGACCAGAGCGGACGGGAGCGGCGGATAGGTCAGGTCACGCTTCTGCCCGCCCGAGGCCTCCTCGCCGCGCTTGCGGATATGCGGTACGGCACCCTCATCGCCCGTGGCATCGGTCACGCGTTCGCCGCCTCCGGCTGTTCGATCCGCGGGAAGAGCGTCGACGCGAGAGGCTCAACCGTGGGCGCCGACGACCATTCGGCAGCACGGTCGATGGGCTGGCTCGTGAGTTCACCCTGACCGATCGACGCCCAGAGCTTGTGCGTTGCCTCCGGGATGAACGGCGAGAGGAGCACGGTCAGCGTGCCGAGCCCGCGAAGGGCGGTGCCGAGAACGGTCCCCAGACGATCGCGCTTCGCCCCGTCTTTCGCCAGCACCCAGGGCTGCTGCTCGGTGATGTAGAGGTTCAGCGCGTCGACGAGCTCCCAGATCGTCGAGACGGCTTCGTTGATCGCGAAGCGCTCGATGGCCTCGTCGGCCACCGTCTGCACGCGGAGTTCGGTTGCGCGGATCGCCAGATCGGCCGGCTCCTGCTCACGGAGCACCGGAGTCTCCCCGTCGAGATACCGCGTCACCATGGCGATGATCCGCGAGGCGAGATTGCCGAAGCCGTTCGCGAGCTCGGCTTGATACCGCGCCGAGATGTCTTCCCAGGAGAAGTTGCCGTCTTGACCGAAGGTGATGGCCCTCATGAAGTAATACCGGAACGCGTCGACGCCGAAGGTCTCGGTGATCTGCTGCGGCGCGATGCCGGTCAGCTTCGACTTCGACATCTTCTCGCCGCCGACGAGGAGCCAGCCGTGCCCGAAGACGTGCTTCGGAACCGGGAGCCCCGCGGCCATCAGCATGGCCGGCCAGATCACGGCATGGAACCGCGCGATGTCTTTGCCGACGATGTGCACCGCAGGCCAGCGACGCTCGAACTCCTCCGCATCGACGCCGTAACCCGCGGCGGTCACGTAATTGAGCAGTGCATCGAACCAGACGTAGACGACGTGCTTGTCGTCCCACGGCACCTTGATGCCCCAGTCGAAGGAGGCTCGCGAGATGGAGAGGTCGCGGAGACCCTGTTTGACGAACTGGACGATCTCGTTGCGAACGCTCTCGGGCTGGACGAAGTCAGGCTGCGACTCGTACAGGTCGAGCAGCGGCTTCTCGAAGTCGCTCATGCGGAAGAAGTAGTTGCTCTCCTTCAGGATCTCGACGGGGATCGAGTGGATCGCGCAGACCTGCTCGCCCTCGTACGGGCCGGTGCCCTCGACGAGGTCGGACTGCTGCTTGTACTCCTCGCAGCCGACGCAGTAGTACCCCTCGAACTCACCCTGATAGATGAAGCCGTCGTCGTAGAGCTTCTGAAGGAAGGTCTGGACGCCGTCTTCGTGCCGTGCGTCAGTTGTTCTGATGAAGTCGTCATTCGAGATGTTGACCGTCTCGAGGAGTGGCTTCCACGCCTCTTCGACCAGCTTGTCAGCCCACTCCTTCGGCGTGACGTCGTGGCTCGTCGCCGTGCGGAGGATTTTCTGGCCGTGCTCGTCGGTGCCGGTCAGCAGCCAGGTGTCGTCACCCCGCTGGCGGTGCCAGCGCGCGAGCACATCGGCCGCGACCTCGGTGTAAGCGTGCCCGATGTGGGGAACGTCGTTGACATAGAAGATCGGAGTCGTGATGTAAAAGGAATCGCCGGCGGGCATGCGTCCATCCTAAAGGCCGGTAACCGAGCTGTTACGCAGCCCCCGGGGCAGCCGGGCCGCGCGAGGCCAGCGCCCCCTGATACAGGTCACGCTTGGACAGGCCGGTTGCTGCAGCAACCTCACTCGCCGCGTCTTTGAGCCGATCGCCTGCCTCCACAGCAGCCAGAACCTGCGCAATGCCGTCGTTCAGATCGAACTCGCGCGGCTGTGCACCCTCGACCACGAGGCAGATCTCACCGCGCACGCCCTCGAGGGCCCAGGCGGCGAGCTCGGCGGCGGTCCCTCGGCGCACCTCCTCGTGCAGCTTGGTGAGTTCGCGACAGACGACCACGCGGCGCGACTCCCCGAGCGAGAACACGAGGTCGGCGAGCGACTCGGCAAGACGATGCGGCGATTCGAAGAAGACCAGGGTGCGCTGTTCGTCGGCCAGGGAATTCAGGATCCGGCGCCGGTCGCCCTGCTTGCGCGGCAGGAAACCCTCGAAGGTGAACCTGTCCGTCGGCAGCCCCGCCACCGCGAGCGCGGTCAGCACGGCCGACGGCCCGGGCAGGGCAGTCACCACAACGCCGGCCGCGGCCGCGGCCTCGACGAGTGGGAATCCGGGGTCGCTGATGGCAGGCATGCCGGCGTCCGTCAGCACCAGGACGTCGGTGGAGCGCGCGAGCTCGACGATCTCCATGGCCTTGTCGCGCTCGTTGTGTTCGTGGAGGGCGATCAGTCGCGGGCGGTTCTCGACGCCGAGAGCCCGCATGAGGTGGATGGCGGTGCGGGTGTCTTCGGCGGCGATGATTTCGGCGTTCGTCAGGGCTTCGACGAGACGCTTCGACGCGTCGCCGAGGTTGCCGATGGGCGTGGCGGCGAGAACGATCACCTGCCTATTCTCCCCTGCTGGTTCGTGTCGCCGGTTCGCGCGCGCGAGCTCTCCTAAGCTGCGCCTCTACGATGGCGGGATGAACCGAGCTGCCGTCGACGATTTCGATCGTCTCCTCGACAGTCCGACCAATCTCCCACCGGCGGCTGCGACGGCACCCGCTGGTCGATTGACCCGCATCGACGCCTGGTGGGGCCGGGTGCTCTCGACTCCCCGCCGACAACGGATCTGGACCTGGGGCGGCCCCGCTTTCGTCACGATCCTCGCAGCACTCCTGCGCCTCTGGCACCTCGGCCATCCCGGCTCGCTCATCTTCGACGAGACCTACTACGTCAAAGACGCGTGGTCTCTGCACAACCTCGGGTACGAGGGCACCTGGCCGCAGAACGCCGACCCCCGCTTCGCCGCGGGCGAGTCGAACATCTTCACCTCGTCTCCCGAATTCGTGGCCCATCCGCCGCTTGGCAAGTGGCTGATCGGGCTGGGCATGGCCGCGTTCGGGCCGAGCAACCCGGCCGGTTGGCGCATCGGCACGGCGATCGTCGGGATCCTTGCCGTCCTCCTCGTCACCCTGATCGCTCGCCACCTCCTGAAGTCGAACCTGCTTGGCGTGCTGGCCGGGTTCTTCATGGCGATCGACGGCCAGGCGATCGTCCTGTCCCGAGTGTCGCTCCTCGACAACTTCGTGATGTTCTTCGCGCTGCTGGGGTTCTCGGCGATCCTTCTCGACCGGTATCAGAGCAAGAGACGACTCGATCTCTGGATCGCCAAGCGCCAAAGGCAGGGCCGAGATCTCGCCTGGGGGCCCGCGCTCTGGAACAGGCCGTGGCTGATCGCGGCCGGCCTTCTCCTCGGCGCGGCAACGGGCGTGAAGTGGAACGGGGCGTACTTCCTCGCCATTTTCGCCGTCTACACCGTGGCCGTCGACATGGCGGCGAGGCGCCGCGCCGGCATCGAATTCTGGGGCTCGGGCACGATCTTCAAGCAGGGCCCGGCCACATTCCTTCTCATGGTGCCGATCGCCACCGCCACCTACGTCGCGACCTGGACCGGCTGGTTCGTCACGAAGGGCGGCTACTACCGCGAGTGGATCCAGCAGGACGGCGGCGAGCGCTGGAAGGGCATCCTCGCGTGGGTGCCCGACGTCGTGCAGAACTGGTGGCACTACCAGGCCGGGATCTACCAGTTCAACGTCGGCCTCAGCACGCCGCACCCCTACCAGGCGAACCCGCTCCTCTGGCTGCTGATGCAACGCCCCACGAGCATGTACTACCTCGGCATCAAGCAGGGCCAGGAGGGCTGCACGAGCGCCAGCTGCGGCCAGGCGATCACGGGAATCGCCAATCCCCTGATCTGGTACGCGGCCGTCCTCGCCTGCCTGTACCTCTGCTACCGGCTGGCCCGTTACCGGGAGTGGCAGTACGGGCTCATCCTGATCGGCGTCGCCGCGGGCTACCTGCCGTGGATGATGTACCTCCACCGCACGGTCTTCCAGTTCTACACGATCGCGTTCGAGCCCTACCTCATCATCGGACTCGCGGCCGCGCTTGGCCACATCCTGGGCAAACGCGGTGACGACGAGATACGACGCCTCTCAGGGATCCGGGTGGTCGGCATCATCGTCATCGTCGCGGTGATCCTGACGATCTTCTACTACCCGATGTGGACCGCGACCCAGGAGCCATGGAACTTCATCAACCTCCACTACTGGATCCCGTCGTGGAAGTGATCAGGCGCGTGGCCGGGGGCTGATCGCGTCAGCGAGTGGGGTTGGCGGGTACGTCGCGGTACTCGTGGCCGGTGTAGACGCTGAGCGGCCGGATCAGAGCGTTAGCGGAGCGCTGCTCCACGATGTGGGCAGTCCATCCGACGATGCGCGAGGCCACGAACAGCGGGGTGAACACCTCGGTGTCGAATCCGAGCAGGTGGTAGGCGAGGCCCGACGGGTAGTCCACGTTCGGCTTGAGTCGTTTGCGCTCGAGCACGCCCTTCTGCAGGGCATCGTAGAGAGGAGCGAGGCGCTCGGTCTCGGCGCCGGGACGGGCGTCGATGAGATGTCCCAGCGCCTCCTCCATGGTGGGCACGCGGCTGTCGCCGTTCTTGTAGACGCGGTGCCCGAATCCCATGAGGGTGCGCTTGTTCGCAAGGGCTTCGTCGAGCCACGCGTCAACGGCGTCAGCGGAGCCGATCTCTTCGAGGAGGGCGAGCGCCGCCTCGTTCGCACCGCCGTGGAGGGGACCCTTGAGAGCGCCGATCGCACCGACAAGAGCCGAATGCAGGTCGGACAGTGTCGAAGCGATCACCCGAGCGGTGAAGGTGGAGGCATTGAAGGAGTGTTCGGCGTACAGGGTCATGGAGACGTCGAACGCCCGCACGTCGTCCGGATCCGGCTCACCGTCGAAGACCAGGTGCAGGAAGTTGGCCGAGTAGCCGAGGTCGTCACGCGAGTCGACGGGCTCGAGGCCTTTGCGGCGGCGCTGGTCGTAGGCGATCACGGCGGGCGTCCGAGCGAAGAGACGGAGCGCGCGCTCGAACGTCTGGTCGGGAGTCGGAGAGGCGGGTTCGGGATCCTCAGCACCGATCGCACTCACTACAGTACGCAGCACGTCCATGGGGTGAGCCGACAGCGGTAGCGAATCGATCAGGGTGCGCGTGGCCGGGTCGAGCTGGCGCGCACCGCGTTCCGCGGTAACCAGGCTCGTCCGCTCGGACTCCGAGGGAAATTCGCCGTGCCAGAGCAACCAGACGACATCCTCGAAGGGAACCTTGCCGGCCAGCTGCTGCACCGGGTAGCCGCGGTAGAGCAGCGAGTTGGACGCCGCGTCGACCTTCGAGACCCGAGTCTCGTCGACGTAAACGCCGTTCAGGCCCTTGTGGATCTCTGGTGCGGGGGCGGACAGCGTGTCGGTCATTTCACTCCTTCGTGTGCCGTGCCGCCTTCCTGACGGCAGAGTGTTCCGGGGGGAAGGCTACCTCGCGAACCTCACGCGTGGGCCGGAGCGAAGCGCGAGACGAGCTCGCGCTTGAGCACCTTGCCACTGGGGCCGAGGGGCAGGGCATCGACCAGGTGGATGACCCGCGGATATTTGTACGCGGCGATCTCGTCTTTCACGAAGGCGATCAGGACTTCGGGTGAGGCGGTTCCGCCCGGTCGCAACACGACGGCGGCCTCGATCTCCTGACCGTGCGTCTCGTGAGGCACACCGAAGACAGCGGCCATGGCGACCTCGGGGTGGGCGGCGAGAACCTCCTCGACCTGCCGCGGATAGACGTTGTAGCCGTTGCGGATGATCATGTCTTTGGTCCGGTCGACGATCGTGAGGTAGCCGTCGTCGTCCTTCGTTCCCAGGTCACCGGTACGGAACCAGCCGTCAACGATCGCCCGCGCGGTGTCTTCCGGGCGGTTGAGGTACCCGTTCATGAGGTTGTGACCTCGGACGACGAGCTCCCCGATCGAGCCGTTCGGCATCAGCACGATGGAGTCGGCGACGCTGGAGTCGGCGATCTCGACGTCCACTCCCCAGATCGCCGTGCCGATCGTCCCCGGCCGCGGCGTGCGTCCGACGTGGTTGAAGCTGGCAACCGGTGAAGTCTCGGTGAGTCCGTACCCCTCGTGGATCTCGGCGCCGTAGACCTCACGGAACCGATCGATGATGGCGACCGGAAGCGCGGCGCCTCCGGAGATCGCGTACTTGAGGTCGGGTCGGGCGTCCGAGCGTGTCGCAGCATCGAGGAGCGCCATGTACATCGTGGGCACGCCCATGAAGATGTCGCACTTCTCCTCGGTCATCACCTTGAGCGCCGTGTCGCCGTCGAACTTCGGCACCATCACCACCGTCGCCCCTGCCCGGAATCCGACGTTCATCGTGCAGGTCTGCCCGAACGTGTGGAAGAGCGGAAGGGCGCCGAGGATGCGTTCGCCCGGCTCGATCTTGAACGTGGACATCAGCAGCACGTTGACCTGCTCCAGCAGCGCGAAGTGCGACCCCTCGGCGCCCTTGGGCTGTCCGGTCGTGCCGCTCGTGTAGAGGATGGTCGCGGTGTCGAACGGGTCGCGGGGCACATAGGTGTCGATCGGCTCCGCCGCCTCCGCGAGCGCCTCGAGCCGGTCGTAGCCGGTCGCCATGGTGGGCGGGGCGAGGACGGTGACGGTGTCGACACCGGCGAGCCCGGCGCCGGCCGCGCCCTCGGCCAGGAGCGGGGCCGCGCAGACGAGCATGGTGGCGCCGCTGTCGCGGAGCACATATTCGATCTCATGCTGCTTGAGCAGGGCATGGATCGGGACGACGACGGCACCGAGCGAGAGGATCGCGTAGTACACGCGGGGGAAGTCAGCCACGTTCGGGATCAGCATGGCCACGCGGGATCCTTCGGTCACGCCCTTGGCCCGAAGGGCGCCGGCGTAGGCGCGAGTCTCGTTCCAGAGCTCGGCGTAAGTGGTCTGCGCCGGCCCCACCAGGACGGCGATCTGATCGGGATAGCGATCAGCCGACTCCTTGAGGATGGATGCGACGGATGCCGTTGCGAAGTGACTCATCGGTCTCTCTTCTCGTCTACGTTGACGTCGTGCCGATCAAGCACGAGTGTTGCTCGAAATCATACGTACGCGCGATCGTGTCTGTGACACAATCCCACTGCTTTCCTCGCCTCACTCGAAGCCGTCGCCCCCATCCGCTCCCTCCACGGAGCTGCTTCGCCCGATGCCGCGCGCCGCCACGTTGCGCGACGAACGCCCTCGATGGCCGCGCTTGGGTTCTCCTCGAGCGTCGACATCGTCTCGCCGGTGCAGAAAGAGCTCCACGTTGACGCCGACACTGCGGTCGTCGATGTGCTCCTTCCACCGTTCGGCGAGCGAACGCGTCGCCTCGTCGATGAGAGCGAGCCAGTCCTCGTCGAGGACATACCACCGGGAGGGTCCGTCCTTTGCCAGGCGAACGAACCCCGCGCGGCGAAGCACCGCGAGATGCCTCGACACAGCCCCCAGCTCACCCCGAACCGGTCGTACGTCATGACGGCGAGGTCTCCCGAGGTGTGCGCGCCGGTAGAGAGCAGCTCGATGAGGTACAGCCGCACGGGCTCGCCCAGAACCTGGAAGGTGGTCATCGTGCGTGGCTGCGCCATGCCCGCTCCGTCGCTCGGTGTCGCGTCTCCGCGCCGTGTGTCGCCACGCCCTTTGCGCGCGCCCGCGCCCGCGCCCGCGCCCGCGCCCGCGAAAGCATTTCAGCGCGCTCGATGCTCGGAGGCTTTCGAGCAGTGGTTTCCCGTTCGGGCCACTTGACTACGAAGTCAATCGGCCCGAACCGGAAAGCGCTTCGAGGAGCGGGGACAACGGCGAGGCCGGGCACGCGTGGGGCCGGGCGGAGTGGGAGCCACGTCACGGGGTGGGAGCCACGTCACGGGGTGGAGTCGACGTAGCGGCGGTAGGCGCGGGTGACGACCGCTCGGAGCGAGATGAGGCGCGGCCCAAGCCACGGCCACGCAAACCAGACTCCGACCGCAATGCCTGCCAGGAAGTTCAGGCGATGCAACCATTCGATGACGGCGAACAGGGCGGTGAGGCCACTCGCCGGAATCAGCGTGACCAAAAGAGACCAGAGAATGTTGTCGATGGCGAATCCCGCGAGCGCCACGAGGGCGAGAGCGCGGAGGCCGTACCGCACATCGCGTTGCGTCCCTTCCGACCGCCCTGCCACTGCTGCTGCCATCAGCAGGAGGAAGAGCCTCGCCATGTCGGCCACGAGGAGAACGCTGGAAAAGGCCCGGTAACCGAGTGTTGGCCCGACATCGGGATCGACGCTGCCGAGCGGGGACACGACGACGACCGCGACACCCAGGGCCCCGCTGACAATCAGTAACACCGACACCGCTCGGCTCCCGAAGGCGCCACGCTCGCCGAGCAACCCGAGGGCCAGCACGAGGCACGCGACCAACATCAGGAGTGTCGACGCTAGGAACGCTGCGCTGAGCGTTCCGACCGGTTTCACCAGGAGGAGCAGGTTGGCGGCGACGAGCGCACCACCTGCGACGAGGGCGACCCTCGGCGCAATACCGAGGTGAGGGGCTCTGATCCGCATGCGCCGAGTATTGCACGGACTGGAATGTCATGCATCACCTGGCGCCAGCGGGAATCCCGAGCGTACGATCCGCCAGACGAGCGCTGAAGCGGCGACCCGACGCAGACTCGCGGAACACCCTCGCACGCCGTCGGCGATGGGCCTCGAGGCTGCGGGCATCCCACGCCGCCTCGAGGGCGAGCTCGCAGTCGAGTGCCTGCTCGCCGTCGCCCACCGATCGGAGCCAGTGGATGTGCCGCCAGGCGTCGTTCGAGACTTCTCTCCATTTGGCTTCACCGGCAAACCAGTATTCGTCGGGCGGCCGTGTGGCGACGAGCCCCAAGGAGACCAGACCGTCGAGCAGCTCCCGAACACACTCACGATCCAGGCCCGCGACGTGCTGGAGGATCGACGCGTGCTCGTCGAACGGTCGGACGCCATCCATGAGCTGGTTCAGCAACTGGATGCAGCGAGGGTTGGTCATAACGAGGAGGGCTTGGATGCCGGCTGGATGCATGCCGCGATCCTGGCAAACCCACGCGTGTCGGGGACGGCGGCCCGGGTCAACCTGTGGATAACCCGGCCCACGAGCCAGATGGGGAGGAGAGGAGCAAGCACTCGGACGACTAGACTGGAGGGCTCATGACACCCACGATCACGTTCCCG
>JAODMX010000454.1 GCA_025464735.1 Frondihabitans sp.
CCTCCGTGAAGATCCCTCCGACGCGGAGGTGACGAGCCACCGACTGCTGGTGCGCGCCGGTTACATCCGTCGCCAGGCGCCGGGCATTTTCGCCTGGCTGCCGCTGGGGCTGCGGGTCAAGGGCAAGATCGAGGCCATCATCCGCGAGGAGATGCAGGCCGCTGGCGCCCAGGAGGTGCATTTCCCGGCTCTGTTGCCTCGCGAGCCGTACGAGGCGACCGGCCGCTGGAGCGAGTACGGCGAGGGCATGTTCCGCCTCAAAGATCGCAAAGACGCCGATCTCCTCCTCGCGCCCACGCACGAGGAGGCCTTCACACTCCTCGTGAAAGACCTCTATTCGTCGTACAAAGACCTGCCTGTGACGCTCTTCCAGATCCAGGACAAATATCGCGACGAGGCGCGCCCGCGGGCCGGGCTCCTGCGCGGACGCGAGTTCACGATGAAAGACGCCTACTCGTTCGATGCCTCCGACGCGGGGCTCGACGCCAGCTACCAGGAGCAGCGCGACGCTTACGAGCGGATCTTCACGCGTCTGGGGTTGTCGTACGTGATCGTCCAGGCCGACGCCGGAGCCATGGGCGGGTCACGCAGCGAGGAGTTCCTGCACCCGACTCCGGTCGGCGAAGACACCTTCGTGCGCTCCGCGAGCGGCTACGCGGCCAACGTCGAGGCATTCACGACGACCGTGCCCGAGAGCATCCCTCTCGAGGGGCTGGCGCCTGCGCGCCTGCTCGACCCGCACGACACTCCCACGATCGACTCGCTCGTCACCCAGATGAACAAGACCTCTCCCCGCGATGGCAACCAGTGGAGTGCTGCAGACACCCTCAAGAACGTCGTGCTCGCCCTCACGCACCTCGACGGCACCCGCGAGATCGTTGTCGTCGGGCTCCCGGGAGACCGCGATGTCGACCTCAAGCGAGTCGAGGTGGCCTTCCAGCCTGCCGAGGTGGAGGCGGCCGGCGACGCCGACTTCGCCAAGAATCCTGCGCTGGTCAAGGGGTACATCGGGCCGCAGATCCTCGGAGCGTCGTCCGAGACGGCCATCCGCTACTTCGTCGACCCTCGCGTGGTGGAGGGCTCCGCCTGGGTTACCGGGGCGAACGAGGCCCGGATCCACGTGGCCGGCCTGGTCATGGGCCGCGACTTCACCGCGGACGGCACGATCGAGGCCGCACAGGTCCGTGAGGGCGATCCTGCTCCTGACGGCTCCGGCCCGATCGAGACGGCTCGCGGCATGGAGATCGGTCACGTCTTCCAGCTCGGGCGCAAGTACGCCGAGGCCCTGGGGCTCAAGGTGCTCGACGAGAACGGCAAGCAGGTCACGGTGACGATGGGGTCGTACGGAATCGGAGTGACCAGGATCCTGGCCATCATCGCCGAGTCGAACAACGACGATAAGGGGCTCATCTGGCCCGAGAACGTCGCGCCGTTCGACGTTCACGTCGTCGCCACCGGAAAAGACCCGGTGGTTTACGAGGTCGCCGATGCCCTGGTCAGCGATCTCGAGGCGCACCGCCTCGACGTGCTGTACGACGACCGTCCGAAGGTCTCGCCCGGCGTGAAGTTCGGTGACGCCGAGCTGCTGGGTGTTCCGCAGATCGTCGTGGTCGGGCGAAGTGCCGGCGAGGGCATTGTTGAGCTGTGGGACCGCCGCACGGGAGAGCGCACGCCTCTGCCGGTAGCGGACGCGGTCACAGCTCTCACTGCACCTCGGGTACCCTAGGGGCATGCTGTGCGCGCCACCGTGCGCGCAGCGAACATTTCTGAATAGTGGAGGCCCTCAGTGGAAATCGACCTGAGCGTGCTGCGTCTCATGGAGCGCGAGCGCGAGATCCCCTTCGACGAACTCGTCGAGATCATCGAGCAGGCCATTCTTACGGCGTACCTCAAAGCCGAGAGCCCGACCGAAAGCCACGGCGACAAGCCGAGCGCGCGTGTCGAGTTGGATCGCAAAACCGGACACGTTTC
Organism: Frondihabitans sp.; assembly: GCA_025464735.1. The sequence continues at coordinate 1,972 of JAODMX010000454.1, forward strand.
CGTGTATTCCATCGAACGCGATGAAGAAGGCGAGATCATCGGTGAGTCCGTCGAGACTCCCGACGACTTCGGCCGTATCGCCGCCTTCGCCGCCAAACAGGTGATCAACCAGCGTCTCCGCGACATCGGCGATGACAAGGTGCTCGGCCAGTTCAAGGGCCGGGAGGGCGAGATCGTCGCCGGCGTCATCCAGCAGGGGCCGAATCCGCGAATGATTCACGTCGACCTCGGCTCGTTCGAGGCGATCCTGCCTCCCGAAGAGCAGGTCCCTGGCGAGAACTACGCCCACGGCACCAGAATCAGGGTCTACGTCACCAGCGTGAGCAAGGGCGTCAAGGGGCCGTCGGTCACGGTGTCGCGCACCCACCCGTCGCTCGTGCGCAAGCTGTTCGCGCTCGAGGTGCCCGAAATCGCTTCAGGTGTCGTCGAGATCGTGTCGCTGGCTCGCGAGGCGGGCCACCGCACCAAGATCGCGGTCCGCGCTACGGAGCCCGGAGTCAACGCCAAGGGTGCGTGCATCGGCGAGCTCGGGCAGCGTGTTCGAGCGGTGACGGCCGAGCTCAACAACGAGAAGATCGACATCGTCGACTACTCCGCTGACCTGCCGACGTTCGTCGCCAGCGCGCTGTCGCCGGCGAAGGTGTCGAGCGCCTTCGTGATCGACGCGGCGACCAAGGCCGTGCGGGCGCTCGTCCCCGACTATCAGCTGTCGCTGGCCATCGGCAAGGAGGGGCAGAATGCGCGCCTCGCCGCCAAGCTGACTGGCGCACGGATCGACATCCAACCGGATTCGATCCTCGAAGACTAGGTCGCCGGATCCGGCGTTCTCCCGTGGCGTCTCCGCTCGCCTGGCTCGAAGGGGTAAGATGATTCCAGTCAGAACGTGCATCGGCACTCGAACGCGCGCTCCCCGGTCCTCACTCCTGAGGGTCGTAGCCCATGATGGCCGCATTGTGGTGGATTCCACCGCGACGCTCCCCGGGCGGGGCGCATGGTTGATCCCGTCGATGCAAGCCTACGAATCGGCTGTCAGACGCAAGGCTTTTCGCCGGGCGCTTCGGCTTGATTCCGAACCTGACACAAGCGACCTCCAGCGGTACCTAGCTGGGGTCGAACAACCCCTCCCGTGAGTACCATTCCACGATCCCGCGCCTCCGGAGAAGTCCGGTGGGCGCCTAAAGAACAGGCTGAACGGCTTATGGACAACTAATGAGCACCTCGAAATGAGTTGCGTCCAGAACTAATGGCTTCCTCCTGACATCGGGTGGAGGCCCGAGACAGGAGAACAGTGGCTAAACCACGCGTACACGAGATCGCCAGCGAGCTCGGTATTGAATCGAAGATCGCGCTCGAAAAGCTGAAAGAGATGGGCGAGTTCGTCAAGGGCCCGTCATCCAGCATCGAGCCCCCGGTCGCCCGAAAGCTTCGTGCTGCATTCGCGGGCCAGAAGCCTGCCGCCTCGACGGCAACGGCGACCAAGGCCCCCACAACCACGGCGAAGGCTCCCTCGTCGAGTGCGCCGCGCCCCGGCGCGCCTCGGCCCGCCGCGCCGACCCCCGGTCCGGTCTCGCCGCCCACTGCGGCCGTCGAGACTCCGGCTCCCATCGAAGCGCCGGCAACCGACGCAGTGCCGGTCCAGCCGGCGCCGCTGACGGTGGCTGAGCGTCAGGCTCAGGCCGAAGCGCAGCGCAACGCCCCCAAAGCCCAGGCGGAAGCGCCTGCGGCTCCCGGAGCACCCCGCCCCGGTACGAACCCGCGTCCCGGCGCTCCTCGCCCCGGCAACAACCCTTACAGCTCGAACCAGGGCATGGGCCGTCCGACGGCTCCGCGCCCGGGTGGTTCGGGTGCGGCTGGCCCGCGTCCCGGTGGCGCGGCTGGCCCGCGCCCGCAGGCCCCGCGTCCCGGTTCGCCGCGCCCTGGTGCCCCGCGTCCCGGCGGTCCTTCGCGTCCCGGCGGATTCGGCCAGCGTCCGGCAGGTGCCGGCGGTCGTCCCGGTGGCGGCGGATTCCAGCGTCCAGGTGGCGCTGGTGCCGGCGCCGGAGCCGGTGCACCCGGTGGCTTCCGTCCCGGCTTCACGAGCCCCCGCCCTGCGGGCGGTGGCGGTGGCCGCGGTCGTGGCCCCGGCGGCGGTACGGCCGGTGCATTCGGTCGTGGCGGCGGCAAGAGCAAGGCACGCAAGTCGAAGCGGACGAAGAGGGCCGAATTCGAGATGCGGCAGGCGCCGTCCCTCGGCGGTGTCAGTGTTCCTCGCGGCGACGGCTCGACCATCGTCCGTCTCCGTCGCGGCGCCTCGATCAGCGATTTCGCCGACAAGATCGATGCGAGCCCCGGCAACCTGGTGACTGTGCTGTTCCACCTCGGTGAGATGGCCACGGCGACCGAGTCGCTCGACGAGGCAACCTTCGAGGTGCTCGGCGACGAGCTGGGCTACAAGATTCTGGTCGTCTCGCCCGAAGACGAAGACAAGGAGCTCCTCGAGGGCTTCGACATCGACCTCGAGCAGGAGCTCGAAGACGAAGACGACGACGTGCTGCAGATCCGGCCGCCTGTCGTCACGGTCATGGGTCACGTCGACCACGGTAAGACGCGCCTCCTCGACGCGATTCGCAATGCGAATGTGGTCGAAGGCGAAGCCGGCGGCATCACTCAGCACATCGGTGCCTACCAGGTGTGGGCTCCGCACGAGGGCGTCGAGCGCGCCATCACCTTCATCGACACCCCGGGTCACGAGGCGTTCACCGCCATGCGTGCTCGTGGTGCCCAGGTCACCGACATCGCGATCCTCGTGGTCGCAGCCGACGACGGCATCATGCCGCAGACGGTGGAGGCCCTGAACCACGCGCAGGCCGCAGGCGTGCCGATCGTGGTCGCGGTGAACAAGATCGACAAGGAGGGGGCCAACCCCGCCAAGGTCCGTCAGCAGCTCACCGAATACGGCCTCGTCGCCGAGGAGTACGGCGGAGACGTCATGTTCGTCGACGTCTCGGCCCGCAACAACACGAACATCGATGCTCTTCTCGAAGCCGTGTTGCTCACGGCCGACGCAGGTCTCGACCTGCGTGCCAACCCTGACAAGGACGCCCGCGGTGTTGCGATCGAGGCTCGCCTCGACAAGGGCCGCGGTGCGGTTGCGACCGTCCTCATCCAGTCCGGAACCCTCCGGGTCGGCGACGCCATCGTGGCAGGCACGGCCTACGGCCGCGTTCGCGCCATGATGGACGAGAACGGCGACGCGGTCGACGAGGCCTTCCCGGCTCGTCCGGTCCAGGTGCAGGGTCTCTCGAGCGTTCCGCGAGCCGGCGACACCTTCCTCGTCACCGAGGAGGACCGTACGGCCCGTCAGATCGCCGAGAAGCGCGAAGCCGTCGAGCGCAACGCTCAGCTGGCCAAGGCCCGCAAGCGCATCTCGCTCGAAGACTTCACCCGGGCACTCGAAGAGGGCAAGGTCGAAGCGCTCAACCTCATCATCAAGGGTGACGTCTCGGGTGCCGTCGAGGCACTGGAGGAGTCGCTGCTCAAGATCGAGGTCGACGACAGCGTGCAACTGCGCATCATCCACCGCGGTGTGGGTGCTGTCACCGAGAGCGACGTCAACCTGGCAACCGTCGACAACGCGATCATCATCGGGTTCAACGTGCGGCCCGACACGAAGGCGCGCGAACGTGCTGCCCGCGAGGGTGTCGATGTCCGGTTCTACTCGGTCATCTACGCAGCGCTCGAAGACATCGAATCGTCGCTCAAGGGCATGCTCAAGCCTGAGTTCGAAGAGGTTCAGTCGGGTGTGGCCGAGATTCGCGAGATCTTCCGCTCGTCGAAGGTCGGCAACATTGCCGGTGTCGTCGTGCGATCGGGAACGATCACGCGCAACGCCAAGGCGCGCGTCATCCGCGACGGTGTCGTGGTGGGCGATGGCCTCGCCATTGACTCGCTGCGTCGCTTCAAAGACGACGTCACCGAGGTGCGCACGGACTTCGAGGCCGGTATCGGTCTTGGTAAGTTCAACGACATCCAGATCGGCGACGAGATCGAAACCATCGAAATGGTTGAAAAGCCCCGGGCCTAGCCGAGGCGACCTCCGGCGTTGTCGGAGGGGGCCGATAGCTCCGCTATCGACCCCCTCCTCCGCCTTGGATGCCACCGCGTCTAGACCCGGGGCATCCGCGAGACAAAGGAACGAGACATGGTCGACGTACAGCGGGCCAGCAAGATGGCCGACCGGATCCAGGAGATCGTGGCCAGGCGCCTCGAGAAAGGGATCAAGGATCCCCGGATCGGATTCGTCACGATCACCGACGTGAAGGTGACGGGCGATCTCCAGCACGCCTCCATCTTCTACACGGTCTACGGCAGCGATGAGGAGCGAGCCGACTCGGCCGCGGCTCTCAAGTCGGCCACGGGGATGTTCCGAACCGAGGTCGGCAAGAACATCATGGCGCGGCTCACGCCGTCGCTGGAGTTCATCCCGGACGCGATCCCGGAGAACGCGGCGTCCATCGACCGCCTTCTCCAGGAGGCACGCCAGCGCGATGCCGACTCGGCGAGCCTTGCCGAGGCGGCCCAGTACGCCGGCGATGCCGACCCGTACGTGAAGCCTCGCGTGATCGAGCCCGACGAGGGTGGCCCGGCCGGCGGCTCGGAGGAGCCCGACGGCGGTACCCGCTAACGCATCCCGGCCGCGCCGCCGCTAAACCCTCGCCGCCGGCTGTCGCGGTGGTCCTAGGACCACCGTCCCAGCCGGCGGCGAGGGTTTACGGCGCTGCCATGGCCGACGGCTAGTCGGGCAGGCGATAGCCGCCGTCGGCACTGCCCACGACCAGGCCGTCCTGCAGGAGGCCGGCCAGGGCGCGGGCACGCTGCATCTCGTCGGGCCAGAGCCCGTCGATCTCAGCCGCCGTGACGGGAATGTCGCTCGCCCGAAGCTCCGCCATGATGATGCCGCGGACCTGTCGGTCGGATCCCTCGTACTTCTTCTGCGTACGCGCCTTGGGGCCCGTGTGCGAAGGCCGCCCGGCCAGTACCCAGGCGCATTCGTTGACCAGCGGACACACCTCACAGCGGGGGTTCCGTGCGACGCAGACGAGCGCCCCGAGCTCCATTGCGCCCGCGTTCGTGTCGCGTGCGTCTTCGAGCCCTGTGGGAAGCTGCGCCTCCATCAGCGGCAGATCGCGCTTGGCATTGGGCGCCCACGGCTCGGCCAGGCCCTCCACAGCGCGAGCCAGCACGCGCCTGACGTTGGTATCGACGACGGGCACCCGCCGACCGTACGCGAACGAAGCGATCGCGCGCGCCGTGTAGTCGCCGATCCCCGGCAGAGCGAGCAGTGCCTCCACATCGTCGGGAACGACGCCGCCGTGCTGGTCTGTGATGGCGACCGCGCAGGCGTGGAGATTTAGTGCGCGCCGAGGGTAGCCGAGCCGATCCCAGGCGCGAACGGCCTCGGAGGCGGGGGAGGAGGCGAGCGAGGACGGCGTCGGCCAGCGTTCCAGCCATTCCGACAGTCGTGGGACGACTCTGGCCACGGGGGTCTGCTGCAACATGAACTCGCTGACGAGAGTGCCCCAGGGCGTGAAACCCTCGCGACGCCACGGAAGATCGCGCCGATTCTCGCGATACCACCGGGTGATGGCGGGAGAGATTGTCACTCGTCGAGCCTAGGCTCTCCGGTATGACGCGTTGGGCACCGGAAAAACGAGACACGGTCGGATCCCTCGCCACAGAGATCCTGCACAACTACGGGCGCGGTCGCGCCTTCGTAGCCGTCGACGGTCTCGACCAGCAAGGATCCAGGGCGTTCGCAGACGACCTGGTCGCTTCGATCCACGAGGCCGGCCACGCCGCTTTCCGGGCCTCGCTCAGCGACTTCGGGTTCGCACGAGCCGAGCGGGCCAAGCGGGCTGGGTTGGGCGACGACGCAGTCGACGAATCGACATTGCGCCGTGTCCTCATCGAGCCGTTCCGCCTCGGCGGGAGCGCCGCCTGGGTGCCCAGAGCCTTCGACGCGGGTGCCGACCGCGCTTTCGAGCTCGAGTGGGTGACCGGACCAGCGGACGCTCTGCTCGTAGTCGACGGCGCGCTGGCCGGCCGGGAGCGGCTGGCAGGTCTCTGGAACTACGCGATCTGGGTCGTCGGCGGTGATGTCGCGGATCGCAGCCACGAATCCCGGGGTCGGGCGACCGCGATCGTGGACAACTCCGACCCCCTGCATCCTCGGCGCCTGTTCGACGACGCGTGTTGATGTAGCCTCGTCTGTCGTGAACAGCGGCATCCTTCTCATCGACAAGCCGCAGGGCCTCACCAGTCATGACGTCGTCGCGCGGGTCCGCAAAGCGGCATCCACTCGCAAGGTCGGCCATGCGGGGACGCTCGACCCCATGGCGACGGGATTGCTCGTCGTGGGCGTCAATTCGTCGACGCGCCTCCTCACCTTCCTGGTCGGCCTTGACAAGACCTATCG
>JAODMX010000124.1 GCA_025464735.1 Frondihabitans sp.
TTTTCGACCTTCGCGGAACACGACATTCCGGGCCGAATGCCTCACACCCGAAACGCAACAGGCTTAGCTCAGCCGAACAGAAAAAGGAGGGAAAACATCCCCTCCATACTTAATTTATATCGGAGCGGGGGGCTTGCCGCAAGACCCCCCTCGTGGCGCAGAATCGTCGACTGTGACTTCGACGATCAGTGTTTTCGACCTGCCTGCCCGACTCGCCCGAAAGGGCGACGCGACTCAGATCGCGGACGATGAAGAGCATTTTGCGGCGATAGCGGAGACGCTCCGCGAATCGATCGCCGAGGTGTCGGAGCGACTCGACCGGGAGCGAAGAGAACCCGGCGGGATTGGCCAGGCGGCGATGGACCGGGACATCGAGATCCGGCGGCTGTCCGGCCGACTGCGAAGTCTCAGCCGGTTCGGTCTGGACCTGTGTCTCGGGCGAATGGTGAACGCTGATGGCTCGGATCCCGTGTACGTCGGGCGCCTGGGTCTTGTCGACAAGGCGGGGAATCGACTCCTCATCGACTGGCGTTCCCCTCGAGCTGAGCCGTTCTTCGGGGCGACCCACGGAAATCCGATGGGCCTCCTCAGCCGCCGACGATATCGATGGACGCGGGGCCGGGTCAGCGACTACTGGGACGAGGTGTTCACGGGCGTCGTTGACGGGTACGCGGCTCTCGATGATCAATCTGCGTTCATCGCCAGCCTGGGCAGCAGCCGGTCTGGTCGGATGAAGGACGTCCTCGGGACCATCCAGGCCGACCAGGATGCCATTATTCGTGCCGGATCCCGTGGCGCCCTTGTCGTCGACGGGGGTCCAGGAACGGGCAAGACCGTCGTGGCTCTCCATCGCTCCGCTTACCTGCTCTATTCTGACCCGCGCCTCGCGCAGCGCCGCGGCGGAGTGCTGTTGGTCGGGCCCAATCAGGGCTACCTCGGCTACGTCGAGGACGTGCTGCCGAGCCTGGGGGAGGAGGGCGTGCACACCTGCACCCTTCGCGATCTCGTGGCCGAGGGCGCGTCGGCAGGGCTCGAGAACGACCCGCGCGTGGCGTGTCTCAAGTCGTCGGCAGCCCTCGTCACAGCGGTCCAGCGAGCCGTCAACCTCTACGAGCAGCCCCCCACCCGTGGCCTCAGCGTGGAAACCGAGTGGGCCGACGTGTGGCTCGATGCGGACGAATGGGCGGACGCGTTCGACGCTGCAGATCCCGCCGCGTCACACAACGAGGCGCGCGATGAGGTCTGGGAAGACCTGCTCCGGATCCTGATCGACAAGCACGGCGACGATGTCCCGACCCAGCCGCTTCGGCGGTCGCTCCTCCAGAACGCGTCGCTGCGTGCGGCGTTCAACCGCGCGTGGCCGCTGCTTGACCCCGTCGGCGTCGTCGCCGATCTGTGGTCGGTCGCGGGCTATCTCCAGAAGTGCGCCCCCTTTCTCGACGCCGACGAGGTCGAGTTATTGCAGCGCGCCGACGCTCGCGCGTGGACGGTATCGGACCTTCCCTTTCTCGATGCGGCGCGACAGCGCATCGGAGACCCGGATGCGTCGCGGCAGCGACGCCAACGCGAAGCCGTTCTCGCGGCCGAACGAGAGCGCATGGCAACCGTGGTCGACGACCTGATCGAGGCTGATGACGATGGTGAAGGGCTCGTGACCATGCTCCGCGGGGCGGACGCGCAGTTCTCGCTCGTCGACGAAGAAGCGGTGGCCGCCACGGATCCGGATCTACTCGCGGGCCCGTTCGCGCACATCGTCGTCGACGAGGCGCAGGAGCTGACCGATGCCGAGTGGCAGATGCTCCTGATCCGCTGCCCTTCGCGGAGCTTCACCATCGTGGGGGACCGGGCTCAGGCACGGCGCGGGTTCACGGAGTCGTGGAGAGAGCGACTCGAGCGAATCGGCCTGAGCGAAATCACCCTCGCCTCTCTGAGTATCAACTACCGGACGCCCTCCGAGGTCATGACGGAGGCTGAGCCGGTCATTCGGGCGGCGCTTCCCGATGCAAATGTGCCGACCTCGGTGCGAAGTAGCGGCGTTCCGGTCGTGCACGGATTGCCGTCGGACGTCAGGCCCCTTCTGGATGCCTGGCTGGCCTCACATGACGAGGGGACCGCCGCGGTCATCGGCGATCCCACGTTCCCGTCAACCTCGCGGGTGCAGTCGCTGACTCCGGAGCTGTCGAAGGGCCTGGAATTCGACCTGGTGATTGTTGTTGCCCCGGAGATGTTCGGTAGCGGCACCGGGGGAGCGGTGGACCGGTACGTCGCCATGACCAGGGCGACGGAGCAGTTGGTCGTCATCGACCAGGACTGACCGGGCACGGGTCGTTAGTCGGTGTCGGATCCGGTGCGTGGCCGAGTCTCGGATCCCGTGGAGACTGTCGAGATCCAGGCGTGTGCTTCCGCGACGAGCGACTCCCGCGAGATGGTCTCGAAGGCCCGGAGCTTCAGAAAGTGTCGAGCAATCGTGAGCCCGAGGACACTGCTGACGACGAGCGCGGCCCGGATCTCTGCGTCGTCGCCCTCCAGGGATCCGGCCAGATTGTCGACGCGTTCGTCCAAGAAATCGCGCACGGCCGCCTCGGCTTCGGGGACGGTCAGCATGGAGCGAACGAGTGCGCGAGTCTCGGGCGGGAGATCGCTCATGCGGACACCGAGAACGTCCAGGAGATGGTCGGCGGCCGCGCCACTGTCGTCGGATGGAAGCTTGACGGCCATGGCGAAGAGGGCTGCTTTCGAGCCGTAGTGCTGCATCACGAGCGAGGCGTGCACTCCGGCCCGGCCTGCGATCGATCGGATGGTCGCCCCGTCGAAGCCGTGAAGCGCGAACTCCTCCTGGGCAGCCTCGACGATCCGCTGGGCGGTCTCGGCCCGCTTTGCCTCTCTCGTCGTGCCGGTCATGGAACTCACTCTACAAGCGTTTAGCGAATGTGCTACCGTCTTCGCTAAACGCACGTTTAGCAATTCTCGTCTCACGCACGGAGGATCGACCATGGCATTCATCGCCATCGAAGAACACTGGAGCACGCCGCAGCTGACCGCCGCGCTCGACCGACTTCCAGAAGGCAGCCGCGACGAGAGTCTGGGTCTCAACGGGATGGGGGACAACCTCGCCCTCCTCGAGGACATCGGCGACGCGCGAATTGCTTTCATGGACGAGCAGGGCATCGACATGCAGATCCTGTCTGTCGCACCGCCGGCGACCGGGCCACTCGCTCCGGCGGATGCGGTAGCACTCAGCCGAGCCGCGAACGACACAGCGGCCGAGGCCGTTCACCGTCACCCGTCTCGACTCCGCGCCCTGTCGACGCTGCCGATGGCGTCACCGAGCGCCGTCGCCGGGGAACTGGAGCGAACAGCCGGGCTCGGGTTCGTTGGCGCCATGGTCTACGGGAGGACGGGGGAGACCCCGCTCGACGATCCGCGCTACGACGATCTGTTTGCGACTGCCGCATCGCTGGGGCAGCCGATCTTCATTCATCCTCAGATTCCGCCTCGGGCCGTTCGCGAAGCGGCCTACAGCGGTTTCGACCCGATCACCGACCTCGCACTCTCGACGTTCGGCTGGGGGTGGCACCTCGAGGCTGCGGTCGCCGCGTTGCGTCTGATTGCCCGAGGCACGCTGGACCGCCACCCCGAGCTGCAGATCGTGCTCGGTCACTGGGGCGAGCTACTGCTGTTCTGGGGAGATCGCGTGAACAGCATTTCGCGCACCGCGGGTCTCGACCGGAAAGTGACCGAGTACTTCCGGTCGAACTTCTCCATCACAAGCTCGGGCATGTTCAACCCCGCGCTCCTGCGGCACGCTCTCGAGATCGTTCCGATCGACAGGCTCCTGTTCTCGACCGACTATCCATTTCAACGCCCCTCGGCAGCCGACATCGAGACCTTCATGGGGGAGTTCGCAAGCGACGAGGATCGCGAGAAGTTCAGCTCCGAGAACGCGCGCACGCTCTTCCGCTTGCCCTAGCGCGCCTCGGACACCTTGCCGTTCTTGATCAGAAGGCGACGCTGGGCTCGCTTGGCGATGCTCGAGTCGTGCGTGACGATCACCAGCGTGAGCTGTCGCTCGCGCCAGATGTCTTCGAGCACGGTCATGATGTCGTCTCGGGTGGCCTCGTCGAGCGCGCCGGTCGGCTCGTCGGCCAGTAGCACCTTGGGCTCCTTGACGAGCGCCCGGGCGATTGCGACGCGCTGCTGCTGACCACCCGAGAGCTCAGAGGGCAGGTGGTCGGCGCGCTCGGCCAGGCCGACGCTCTCCAGCGCGGCCGCCGAGCGCCGTCGGCGTTCATCCCTGGGGAACTCGCTCGTCGTGAACGCTGTCTCGACGTTCTCGGCGGCGGACAGCGTCGGGATCAGGTTGAAGCTCTGGAAGACAAACCCGATCTCGGTGCCTCGGATCCTGGCCAGCTCGTGGTCTCCGGCCTTCGACAGGAGGTGGGATCCGAGAGTCACGGAGCCCTTGGTTGGTCGGTCGAGAGCACCGAGCATCTGAAGGAGCGTCGACTTGCCGCCGCCCGTAGGGCCCTGAATCGCGACCATTTGACCGGCCGGGATGGTGAGGTCGACCCCGGCGAGAGCCTGGATGGTGCGCTTCTTCTGCTGGTACTCCTTCGTGACGCCTTCGAGGATGAAGGCGGCGCCGTGAGCGACCACCTCCTCGGAGGGGGCGGATGCCTGCTGGATCGTGTCGGTCATGGTCGTCTCCTTGGTGTGCGGGCGGATGCTGCTGCGTGTGTTGGTGTCCAAAGGCGCTGTTCCGGATCCGAGCGTCATGCGACGCTCCGAAGCGCTGCGGCCGGGCGAAGACGCGAGGCACGCCAGCCGCCGAAGGCTCCGGCGATGAGACCGCCGAGCACGGCGAGCCCCACGGCGATGAGGATGATTCCGGCGGTCAGCGGGATGTGGAGCGCGATGCTGGTTGCCGCCGACGCGGTCGACGCTGCACTGCCGCCGGGGCCTCCGGCGCCTCCGAAGCCTGTCTTGCTCGCCGCGCTCGCCGTCGATGACGAGAGGGTGGGCGCGATGACGTTGACGATGATGATGCCGGCGATACCGATCACGGCGCCGATGGCACCGCCGATCAGACCGTTGACCACCGATTCTCCGGCGACCTGCCGCACGATTCGGTTGTTGCTCCAGCCGATCGCTTTCAGCGTTCCGAACTCACGGGTTCGTCGGCTCACGCCGGAGATCGTGAAGAGGATGGCGATGGCGAAGGCGGCCGCGAGCACGAGAATCGAGAGCCACGTTCCGAGGTTGGTGAGAAGGTTCGAGACGGTTGAGAGCGAGCCGGAGATGGTCGAGGCGAGTTCGGCTTCGGTGTTGACCGTAGCGGTGGGGAATGCTTTCTCGATCGCCGTCTTGACCGTGGCGACGCCGCTGGAGGAGTTCGCGGTCACGTAGATGTTGCTGATCTTGCCGGTCAATCCGGAGACCGTCTGCGCGGTGTCCAGCGGGATGTAGGTGTCTGACGCGGTCGATGACGACGACGAGGTCGACTCGACGACGCCGACGACGGTGAATTTCGTGCTCGCAATGGTGACGGTGCTGCCGACTTTCAGACTGTTCGTCTTTGCGTACGTCTTGTCGACGACGACGTTGTCCTTGCCGTTGTCACTGGCTGTGAGGTAGCGCCCGCTGCTGAGCGTGGTCGCACTCATCGGACCGACCGTGGACGACGTCGTGGAAATACCGGTCACGGTGAACGAGTTGACGCTGAACGAGCTCGGGCCCGAGCGGGTGGTGGTGCTGGACGAGCCGGATCCGGTGCCGGTGGACCCGGATCCGGATGTCGGTGCGGAGCCGGTGTTCGTCGAGCCGGTCGAGGAGGAGCCGCTCTGAACGCTCCCCGAGAAGCTGCTGTCGGTGAGACTCAGCGTCGCTGTCGCCGCCTTCACGCCGCTCACCTTCTGGACCGTGGTGAGTTCGGACGACGCGAAGGTCGACGTCCCCATGGTCGCCGTCAGATTGTTCTTCGAGAGGTTGGTCTTGCTCGTTCCCCCCGAGGTCGAGCTGGGAGCGCCACCCCCGAAGGAGAATTTCTGGCCCCCTGCGCCGCTGCCTGCTGTGGCTGTCTTCGTGACGGTGATGTCCGTCCCCACGCCATAGACGGAGGACAGGGCCGTCGTCTGGGCAGCTTTCACCCCGGTCGAGAAGCCGTTCACGATCACGACCAGGGCGATTGCCAGCGCCATGCCCAACGCGATGATCACGCTCTGCTTCTTACGATTGCCCAGTTCTCGCCGCAAATAGGTGAAAAACACGTGGATCTCCTCGAATCGGATCGACGGGCCGACACAGACGAGCGGCTCGGAACTGATCGAAAAAGTACGGGTGCCGGCTTTCGGTCACCAATCCAAAACCCTGGGACTCTCTAAGAAGTCAGCGGAGGCGCTCAGATCACCGTCGTGCCACCGTCGGCTACCAGCTCGATGCCATTGACGTAGCTCGAGTCGTCTGAAGCGAGGAACAATGCGACCGACGCAATCTCGTCAGGGCGGCCCATCTCTCGCCGCGGGATCACGGACTCGAACTGCGCCTTCATCTCCGCGGTCAGGACAGCCTCCATCATGGGTGAGGAGACCTGACCGGGGGTGAGTACGTTTACCCGGATCTTTCTGTCGCGCAGCTCGGACACCCACACCCGGGCGTAGGCCGGCAGCACGGCCTTGCTTCCCGCGTAGACGCTCCACTCGGGGTACCCGCGGAGGGATGCGTTCGACCCGGTCATGATGATGGAGCCTTCGTCGTTGAACAGCGGCAGCGCTTTCTGGACTGTGAAGAGTGTGCCTTTCGCGTTCAGAGAGAATGCGGTGTCGAACTGCTCCTCGGTGATGTCGCCGAGCTTGCTTTGTTGGCCCGCCCCGGCGCTTGCCCACAACACGTCGATCGTGCCCTTCTCCTGCTTCACCCTGTCGAATAAACGGTCCAGATCAGCGTGGTCTGTCGAATCGCCCTGGATGCCGGTCACGTTCCTGCCGATCAGTGTGACGGCTTCATCCAGTGCCTCCTGCCGCCGTCCCATGATGAAGACATGAGCTCCTTCGTCGACGAAGAGCTTCGCCCCCGCCAGCGCCATGCCACTCGTCGCCCCGGTGATCACCGCAACCTTGCCATCGAGCTTTCCCATGATTACTTCACTCCCAGGGCGATGTCGAAGCCGACGCCGTTGTTTGCCAAACCCACCAGGAGGATGCCGGCCCACTCCAGGGCGTGGGCCATGCCGAGCGCTCCTGCGTCGAGGGGACGCATACCCATGCTCTCGAGAAACGCTGCCACGCGCGCCTTCGCCTCGGTGCTGTCGCCGGCGAAAAACACGTCGAGGGGCTGATCTTCGGCGATGACGCCGCCGAAGATCGTGTTGAAGGCCTTCACCACGTGCGTGCTCTGAGGGGTGACCGCCGCGATCTGCTCGGTCACCGAGTGGCCCGGGGTCGTCACGACTCCGCTGGCGTCGGCGTTGAACGGGTTGGTGATGTCGACGAGGATCTTGTCGGTCAGCGAATCCCCGAACTGCGCGACGACGTCGACTGCGTCGGCGTACAGGATGGCGACGATGACGATGTCTCCCGCCGGCTTTGCGCCAAACGTCCCGACGGTAGCTCCGCTGCCGATCTGGTCGGCGAGCGCGTGAGCCTTGGCGGTGTTGCGGCTCAGGATCTCGACGGTGTGGCCGTGCTTCGCCGCCCGGGTGCCGATGGCAGTCGCCATGTTGCCCGAGCCGATGATGCTGATGGTGGTCATAACGGTGTGTTCCCTCGTTTTCGATGGATCAGTGGTCGTGGCACTTGCTAGCCGGGGGAGTAGTACCTCAAGGTGAGGCAACCCTCCGGTTACTGACAGACAACCGGAGGCATGCCTCCTTTTATTCCCCGCGGTTCCGAGGTAAATTGACGAGGTGAGCATCAGTGGCATTCAGCAGACGCGGATTCTCCGGCGCCGCGACGCGCTGGAGCGCCACGAACGGCTCATCGCCGCGGCGCAGCGCGAGTTCGCGGCCCGAGGTGTCGATGCCTCTCTGGAGCGCATCGCGCGGGACGCCGACGTCGCCATCGGCACGCTGTATCGCCACTTCCCAACACGCTTGGACCTGCTCGTGGCCGCCTTCGAGCCTCGGCTCCAGGAGTTCCTCGATGCGGCCGACGATGCCCTAGAGATCAGCGATCCGTGGGAAGGCTTCGTCTCCTATCTGGAGAACTTGTTCCGCGTGCAGGCGGGGGACCGAGGTTTCAACGACTTCCTCTCCCGCCGTTTCCCGGGAAGTGCCGAGACGGAGCGCATCCACGATCGGATGTGCCAACAGATCGAGGACGTGCTCACACGGGCCCAAGAAGCGGGCGAGGCGCGCGCGGACATCACGCTGGCCGACATCGTCAACCTCATCTGGTCGAACGGCCGAATGATCGACGCCACGAGCGCGACCGCGCCGGGCGCCTGGCGGCGTCACCTCTACCTCATGCTCGATGCGTACCGAGCCGAGCGCGCTCACGCACTTCCTGAGCCGCCAATGACGGACGCCCAGCTCTACGACGCCATGGTGCATCTCAGCGAGGTGGACTGAGGAGAGGTCGTTCCGCTCGGGGTGAAATCTCGCTTGCTGGTGCCCCGGCGGATTCGTGACCGGCGAATTCAGCGGCGCTCTGCGCCGGTAGCCCTTCGTCTGTCAGTGTGGGTGTGTGGATGAGCAGGGGTATCAGGTTCGGGTGGGGACACCGATGGAGGGCGTGGTTATTACCGTGGAACGTCGACAGTTTCCGGAAGCCATGGACTGGGAAGACGGGAACTGGCTCGTTTCGCCGATACGAATTGCCGTTGGCCGCTTCGTGGGCGAGTTGCCGGCCCAGCTTCGAACCGACGAGTTAGCGAGCTTCCGGCAAGGTCTTGAGAAGATCCGCGAGAGCCTTAACGGTGAAGCTGAACTCAGTTCGATGGATGGTTGGCTGTCCTTATCGATTCGGTGCTCGCGGAACGGTTCGCTGGCCATTTCGGGCTTGGCGGATGACAAGCCCGGGATTGGCAACAAGCTCCGGTTCGAAATCGATGGCATGGACCAGTCTTTCCTGCCGGATCTTATCGATCAGTTGCGGGCAGTTGAACAGGCTTTTCCGTCGCGGAGATCATGATGTGCGGCCTCGTTTGCTGACGTAGTCGATGAAGGTGGCGCCGGCATTCTGGCGGTGTTTGTCGGTGACCTGGTAGCTGTAGTTGAGCGAGTCCGCGACGATCGGGGCGGGTAGTTCGAGGACGAGGGTTCGAAGGGCCGCGTTCCGGGCGCCCCGGAGATCGATTCCGGTGTCGCGGAGTTTGTTCATTAGGGTTGCCTGGTGGATGTGCTGGCCAGGCCTGCGGCCGGGGAACAGCCATTCGTTGGCCCTGTGGGCTGAGGTGGTCTGGTTTGGCAACGCCGAAAGGTGGTCGCGGAGGACGGCGTCGAAGGGCGCCGGGATGGCCAGGATGTCGTCCGTGAATGAGATCGTCATCGCCGGGGGGACGTCACGGATTTGTGTCAGGAGCATTCCGGCGACGCGGGCTAACGGTTGCCCATAGAGAAGGAGCAAAAGAGCTGCAGCGCGTTCGTCGGTGCCGAGATCGGTCGTGGGGTCGAGAAGCCGAGTGATGTGCTGGAGGCGTTGCTCTTGGGTGATGATGGGCTCGGTTTTTGCGACCCGGTAGGGGAAGTCGACCGGCGGCAGGTGGCCATGGCTGCAAGCCCAGCGGACGAACGTGCGGGCGAGGCTTCGGGTGGTAGGGCCACCGCCGAGCCAGCCGTCGATGTCCGTTTGGGTGCAGGAGGCAGGGGAGCGGTCCCGGTCGCGGAGGTGCTGCAGGAAGTTGAGTGCGACGGTCGTCGACTGCTTCGCGGAGAGGAAGGTGCCTTTCTTTAGGTGCCCGGTGGCGGCGAGGTGGTGCATGCGGTTGAGGTGGACCCAGCGGGCGAATTGTTTGATCAGCCGTGCATCCTCGGCGTGAGCGTGGCGGAGCGTGTCGTCAAGCCAGCGTTCGAAGCGTTCGATATCGAGATGGACGGGTTCCAGGAGTCCGTGTTCGATGCAGAGTTCTCGGAGGAACGCGACCTTGCTTGGCTGCTCGTGGTCGGTGAAGGTGGAGTGCTCGAGGGGGACGGCGCCGCTTGCAAGGTCCTGGAGGAGTTTCGTCGTGTGCGGATTCGTGAGCAGCCAGATCCTCGCGCTGCGGGCGTGGACCTGCCCGGTCATCGCGGTGAACAGCGGTTTCACCGTGGGGCTGATCCTGCCGGTGCCGTCGTTGAGAAGGACGGTGAGGTCATCGGTGAGGCAGCAGTGGGCGCAGAGGCCGACCCGGACGGGTTCGTCTTCGCGGCCGCAGCGGGTGCAGTGGAAGTTCTTCGGGATCCCGGCGCAGTCGACGCAGCACGGGTTCCCGTCGCGGAGGCCTGGAAGGAGGTGGTCGGTGTCGCAGCCGGGGCAGCGGCCGTGGATGCGGGTCGCCTGCTGGTAGCAGCGTCGACAGATGCGGCCTTCGGGCCAGGTCGTCGCGAACCGAATTCCGGTGCGCCGGCAGCGGGCGCATTCCCCGGCGGATCGCGGGCTTGTCATTCCGGTCGGTGGATTCGAGCGCGTGCGGGCCGGAATGCGTCCTTGACGGCGGCCGTGTCCGTGGTGCCGGTGGCGCGATCGGGGACCGCGTTCACGGTCATCGGGCAGAGCTCCTCGAATGTGCAGTCGAGGGTGTCAAGAATCGCCCCGAGCAGGGTCAGGTTCATCCGTTCCGGGGTGCTTCCGACGAGGCGATAGATCTGCGAGTCGGAAAGGTGGATGCCGCGGTCGCTCAGGTGCGGGATGAGGTCGGAGATGGTGTTCATCCCGCGGGCGGCCATCAGCTCGCGGAGCCGCCAGCTGTGCTCGATTTTCCGTTGCATGCTCAGGACTCCTTCGTGATGTGGCCTTGGGCCATGCGGGCGATCGCGTCGTCGACGACTCGGGCGCGGTAGTCGGGGGAGAGGCCGGTGTAGATGGACGTGGTGGAGGCGTGTTCGTGGCCGACCTGCTGCTGGATGAAAAACGCGTCATAGCCGTCCTCAACCAGATGCGTGACGTAAGAGCGCCGCAATGAATGAAAATCGAGGCCCTCGTCCAGGCCTGCTTCCCGTTTGACCTCGTTGAACGCCCGGCTCAGGGAGTCGGCGGCGAGCATGCCGCTGCGTTCGCTCGGCCAGAGCGCTGTCGATCGGGGCGGCGCCAGAAGCGGCCGGACGTCGTCTTTCCACTCGCGCATGCACTCGACGATCCAGCTGAACTCCGGCAACGTCAGGACGGTTCGGCGTTTCGGGGGAGAACCGCGCATCGCTTTCCCGAATCGGACGTAGATGATCCCGGCATCACCGAACTGTCGGGCCTTCGGGTTCGAGGCGAGATCGACCAGGTCCAGCTGCCGCACTTCATTGCGGCGAAGACCCCACGCGTAAGCAGCCTTCATGATCGTCGCGATCCGGAATGCCGGAATCCATCCCTTCGCCCCGGCTCGACGGATCCGCAACACCCGCTCGTCAGCGCAATCGAACAAGTCCTGGATCTCGTCTCGTGTGTAGGGACGCTTCCCCGGCGAACCCATCGCCTCCTGCGAATGCCGGGCGGTGTTCCACTCATGAAACACCTGCGCCGGATGATCCTCGAACCGCTCCCAGCACTGCTCACTCCAGCCGTAAGCAGGATCCGTCAGGAACTCCAGAAACAGCCGCAACGCATTCTGGTAACCCAGGACCGTCGAGTGCGACGCCCCGCGCAGGGCCCGCAGCTCAAGGAAAAACTCATCCACCATCGCCGCGGACCACGACCACGGATAGCACTCCGCGAACAGCTGGAACCGTGCTGCGACCGCCCGGCGTTTCTCCACCGTCGACACCGACAGGTTGCGGGCGATCTGCTGGGCTGCCCACCCATCCAGCATCGCCCGCCAGACAGTTTCCTCAACATTCAAAACGGCGACACGGGCGCGTAAATGACGCGGAACAGCGCCCGGAACGTCCACCTCAGTCTCTTGCATAATACGCGAAAGATTCGCATTAACTGCGAACGCTCGTCAAGTCATGCAGAAAATGCTGATCAGACAGTCATGATCCCGTTCAGCGTAGCTACCGGCGTGCCTCGATGTAGGCGTGGTTGGCGGTGTCCGACGCATCGAACAGGACCAACAAGGGGAGACCCACCGAACCGGCTTATTCGCACCTGATGCGAAGATGTAATCTATTTACTTGACATAATGTGCATTATCAGCGCATTATTGGGAGAGGCGAGCGGGGTGGTTTCGCCGATCCGACACAACTTCGCGGAAATGCGCGAAGCGACCACCACGCTGCCGAAGTGATGCCCTGGAAGTGACCTCGCGGGCGAGCCGGACGATAGCGTTGAGGCGTGTGGAGATCGTTGGAACGACGACCGTGGGTCGTTGATGGGCTCGCGGCTGTTGTCGCGTTCCTGGTCTTCGGCGCGCTCGATCGCTGGCGCACCGGGCCCGAGACGATTCCCGTCGTGGCGTTGTACTCCTTGGCGATCGCCTTTCGGCGTCGGTCTCCTGGCGTCTCCCTGGCGATTGCCTGGATCGGCGCTGTCGCCCAGCTCGTCATTCTGCCGTCGTTCATCAACGCCAATGTTCTGATTGCGATCGTCATTTATGCGACGAGCCTCGCTCGGCATCGCCTGGTCCGTCGTCTCGGACTGGTCTCGAGCTTCGCCGGTGGCGTGATCGCCAGCGTGAAGCTCGTTCTGATCACCGGGGACTTCCTCCCCCAGGGGCAACCGGAAGCACAGGAGAACCTCTCACGCTTCATCTACTTCGTCGGCGTCGCCGGAGTGATTGCCGCCGCGCTCGCGCTCTTCTGGTTGTTGGGCTCGGCTGCCGGCGTGCGCCGCGCGTATGTCACCGAGCGCGTCGAGCGACTCGAGCGCGAACAGGAGCTGCTGCGCGCGGAACTTCGTGTCGCCCAAGAAACGGAGCGGATCCGAATCACCGGTGAGATGCATGACGCCATCGGCCATTCATTGGCGGTGATCATCGCGCAGTCCGATGGCGCTCGATACGCGGTCGCGAAGAATCCCGATGCCGCGACTGACGCTCTCGGGGTCATCAACCGGTCTGCGCGGGCTGCTCTCGACGATGTCAGCGAGCTTCTCAGCGTTCTTGCAGGAACCGAGGGGCATCAGGGCTCCCCCGGAGCTGCCGATCTCGAGGGTCTTGTCTCCGAAATGTCGTCATCCGGCCTCGAGGTACAGCTGGCCGAGATCGGTGAACCCACCGCACTCTCGACGGCCAACGACCTCGCTCTGTACCGGGTGGTGCAGGAATCGCTCACGAATGCCCTCAAGCACGGTGGCCCCGGAACAACGGTCGACCTGGTTCTGACCTGGAGCCCTGGCGATGTCACGCTGGAGGCTCGAACGGATGAATCGGCCGGGTCCGGGCTAGTCTCGCCGGGCGCCCGCGCGGACGGTCAGGATGGCCCCACTCGCACCGGCTACGGTATCGCGGGGATGAAGGAGCGAGTGCGCCTTGTCGGGGGCATGGTCGAGACGGGGCCCCGCTCTGACGGTGTGACGGGCTATGAAGTCCACGCCCGGATCCCCCACCACG
>JAODMX010000145.1 GCA_025464735.1 Frondihabitans sp.
CGGTTGTAGACGACGTGGATCTCGTCGACACCGCCCTCGCTGGAGTCGGTGAGGAACTTCGAGACGACGGCATCGCCGATCTCTTTAGCCGTGGAGAACTCGGGTTGGTCGGTGTTACCCGTCCAGGTCTGCTCGGACGCTCGCTGGCGGAACGCGAAATAGCTCACTGCTTTTCGGCCCACGAGGTAGTAGACGACGTCTTTGCCCTGGCTGCGGAGGAGCGTTGCCAGCTCTTCGCCCGCCTTCAGCACGTTCGATGAGAACGCGCCGTTGAGGCCTCTGTCGGAGGTGAAGAGGACGATCGCCGCACGGTCGATGGACTCCGGCTCAGTCGTCAGGACGTGGTCGACGTTCGAGAACGTGGCCACGGCCGACACCGCGCGAGTGACGGCCCGCGAGTAGGGGCCGGACGCGGCCATCCGGGCCTGCGCCTTCTGAATGCGCGACGCCGAGATGAGCTCCATAGCCCGAGTGACCTTCTTGGTCGTCTGGGCAGAGCGAATGCGCTGTCGGTAGACCCGAAGTTGCGCTCCCATGTGTCTCCTGTTGGTTTCTGTGTCGGGGCCGGCCCGCGAGTGGCGCGAGCCGGACCCCGGCTACGAGAGATCGGTCGATTCGCCTAGCGAGCCGACTTGACGATCTTCTCCTGGTTGACGTCGTCCTGGTTCGTCGCGGTGAATTCCTCACGCCCGACCGAAGCGAGCGGCTTGCCCTCGCCGGTCTGGAACTCCTTCTTGAACTCGTCGATCGACGACTCCAACTCGACCACGACCTCGTCAGACAGCACGTTCGTATCGCGAAGCGTCGTCAGTACCGAGGAGTTGCGGCCCAGGAAGTCGAGCAGTTCGTGCTCGAAACGGAGGATGTCAGGAACCGGCACCTCGTCGAGCTTGCCGTTCGTGCCGGCCCAGATCGAGACGACCTGGTTCTCAACGGGGTACGGGTCGTACTGCGGCTGCTTGAGGAGCTCAGTGAGTCGAGCACCGCGCGCGAGCTGGCGGCGACTGGCCTGGTCAAGGTCGGACGCGAACATCGCGAAGGCCTCGAGCGACCGGTACTGGGCCAGCTCAAGCTTCAGGGTGCCGGACACCTTCTTGATCGATTTGACCTGGGCGTCACCACCGACGCGCGACACGGAGATTCCCACGTCGACCGCGGGGCGCTGGTTGGCGTTGAAGAGGTCGGACTGCAGGAAGATCTGGCCGTCGGTGATCGAGATCACGTTGGTCGGAATGTACGCAGAGACGTCGTTGGCCTTGGTCTCGATGATCGGCAGACCCGTCATCGACCCGGCGCCGAGTTCGTCAGACAGCTTCGCGCAACGCTCGAGCAGACGGGAGTGCAGGTAAAAGACGTCACCCGGGTAGGCCTCGCGCCCCGGCGGACGACGCAGCAGCAGGGAGACGGCGCGGTAGGCCTCGGCCTGCTTCGACAGGTCGTCGAAGATGATGAGGACATGCTTGCCCGCGTACATCCAGTGCTGCCCGATGGCCGAACCGGTGTAGGGGGCCAGGTACTTGAAGCCGGCGGGGTCGGACGCGGGCGACGCGACGATGGTGGTGTACTCCATCGCACCGGCGTCTTCGAGCGCACCCTTCACCGAAGCGATGGTGGAGCCCTTCTGGCCGATCGCCACGTAGATGCAGCGAACCTGCTTGTTCTCGTCGCCGGACTCCCAGTTGGCCTTCTGGTTGATGATCGTGTCGATCGCGATGGCCGTCTTGCCGGTCTGACGGTCGCCAATGATCAGCTGTCGCTGGCCGCGCCCGATCGGGATCATCGCGTCGATCGCCTTGATGCCCGTCTGCATCGGCTCATGCACTGACTTGCGCTGCATGACGCCGGGAGCCTGGAGCTCGAGAGCCCGGCGGCCTTCCGAGGCGATGTCGCCAAGCCCGTCGATCGGCGAGCCGAGCGGGTCGACGACGCGACCCAGGTAACCGTCACCGACCGGCACGGAGAGGACTTCACCGGTGCGCGTGACCTCGAGGCCCTCGTCGATACCGGAGAACTCACCGAGGACGATGACACCGATCTCGTCTTCGTCGAGGTTCTGAGCGAGGCCGAGGGTGCCGTCCGCGAAGCGGATGAGCTCGTTCGCCATAACGCCCGGAAGACCGTCGACGTGGGCGATGCCATCGGCGGCGTCGATGACGTGGCCGACCTCGGTCGTGGAGGTCTGCGAGGGCTCGTACGCCGAGACGAAGTCTTTGAGGGCGTCGCGAATCTCGTCAGGACTGATCTTGATGTCTGACATCGGATTCCTTGTCGTATCGGTAGTACTGCGTATCGGTGGTTGTACTGCGTGTCGAGGTCTTCGCCTCGACGAGGTGGTGAGGGCGGGTCAGCCGGCCAACTGGAGACGGAGATCAGCGAGTCTGGTGGAAACGCTACCGTCGATGACCTCGTCGCCGACCTGAACCCGGATTCCTCCGAGGATGCTCGGGTCGATCACGAGGTTTACTCGAAGGTTACGTCCGTATTGCTTGGCCAGCCCGCGTTCGAGCCGCGTGATCTGCTCGGCGGCAATGGGAGAAGCGCTCGTGACGACCGCGACGAGTTCGTCTGATTGATCGGCGACGATCGCTGCTGCGTTTCGGAGAAGTTCCCCGATGCGACGACCGCGAGGCTGCTGGACCAGCTGCGAGACGATCGAGATCGTCGCCTGGGATGCCTTGCCATCAAGGAGACGGGACACCAGAGCCGACTTCGCCGGACCGTCGCTGAGCTTCGTACCAACGGCGAGTTCGAGGTTCGCGTCGGAGGCGATGACCTCGCCGACGGCGAACAGTTCGCCCTCGATGGACAGAGTGGCCGGTGCGCTCGAGGCAATGGCGCGGATCCCGATCTCCTCGATACCTGCCACGAGGTCGGAATGCGACGACCACCTGCTGCCCACGATCGCGGTCAGCAGGGCACGGGCAGGAACACCGAATGCACCGAAGACGCGATCGAGGAAGACCTTCTTGCTCGCCACGTCTTCTGACGGGTCGGACAGATAGGCGAGGAGTTTCGACGACGATCCGATGATGCGGCCGGCGTTGAGAAGCTGTTCTCCCGTAGCCAGGTCGGCCGTGTCGCCGAGATCGGCAAGCACACCCCGCGCTTCCGCGAGGGCCTCTCTGGTCATGGAACCCATGGTTAATGGCCCGCCTTCGACTGTTCGTCGGCCTCGAGATCGGCGAGGAATCGATCCACGATGGCCGAAGCGCGCTTGTCGTCGGTCAGGCTCTCACCGATCACACCCGAGGCGAGGTCGATGGCGAGCGAACCCACTTCACTGCGGAGCGAGACGAGCGCGCTCTGGCGCTCGGCTTCGATCTGTGCCGTCGCGTTGGCGGCAATACGGTCGGCGTCGGCCTGCGCCTGCGCCTTGACGTCGTTCGCGATACGCGTGGCGTCGGCACGGGCCTGCTCACGAATCTTGGCTGCCTCGGCGCGAGCGTCGGCGAGCTGCTTGTTGTATTCCTCGAGCGCGGCGGCTGCCTCGGCCTGAGCGTTCTCGGCCCTCTTGATGCCGCCCTCGATGACCTCACCTCGCTGGTCGAGGAGCTTCTGCATCCGCGGAAGCACCACGCGCCAGAACACGACCAGGATCACCACGAAGCAGAGACCGCCCCAGAGGAGGTCGGCCGGCTCGGGCAGAAGCGGGTTGTGACTCGCCTCCGCCGCGGCAAGGGTACTTGTGCTGAGCATGCGTCAGCTCCTTAGACGAAGATGAAGTACGTGGCGATACCGATGAACGCCAGTGCCTCGGTGAAGGCGATACCGATGTACATGAGGACCGTGAGGCGGCCCTGAAGCTCGGGCTGGCGGGCAACGGACTCGATGGTCTTACCGACCACGATGCCGACGCCGATTGCGGGCCCGATCGCAGCGAGGCCGTAACCGACCGTTGCGATGTTTCCGTTGATTGCAGCGAGAACGGTTGTTGCGTCCACGTGTGTTTCCTTCCGTGATGGCGGATCGGGCGGATGCCCGGGCCGTTGTTAGTGTTCGTCGTTCAGCGCGAGCTGAGCGTAAACAGCGGTGAGCAGCGAGAAGACGTAGGCCTGAAGTACAGCCACGAACATCTCGAACAGGGTGAAGACGAAGCCGAAGGCGAGGGTACCCACGCCGAACAGGGCCAGCAGGTTGTGCGACTCGAAGAAGAAGAACGAGGTCGCGCTGAAGAACAGCACCAGGAGGAGGTGGCCGACGATCATGTTCATCAGGAGTCGGAGCGTCAGCGTGACGGGCCGCAGGACGAACGTCGAGACGAACTCGATCGGCGTCACGATGATGTAGAGCGGCCACGGGACACCCGGAGGAAGCAATGAGTTCTTGAAGAAGGCGCCCGGGTGCTTCTTGATACCGGCGTAGATGAACACGACGTAGGCGACGAAGGCCAGGATCAGCGGAACGCCGATCGTCGAGGTACCGGCAATATTGATGCCGCCGATCACGCCGGTCAGATTGAAGAACAACACCATGAAGAACACGGTGGTCAGAATCGGGAGGAAGCGCTGGCCGTCTTTCTTGCCCAGAATGTCGTTGCCGACGTTGCCCCGGACGAAGTCGAGTCCCATCTCGATCAGGCTCTGGAAGCGGCCCGGAACAAGCTTCATCTTGCGGGTGCCCAGCCAGAAGAGCAGGACGAGGATGATGGTGGCAAAGAATCGGGCCAGCGTGATGCGCGTGATCTCGAACGGCGTGCCGGAGAAGAGGAGAACCGACGGGAAGAACTCGTCGATTGATGGGCCCTGGAAACCGCTGCTGCTGCTGCTCGCGGCAGCGAGAGGATGCAACAGGGTGATGGCGTTAGCTAACAGCGCTATCTCCTGATTCGGGACGCGGACACTCGGCAACCTTCACGGTTTGTCTCGACAGAATCTCGTCGATACAACCCGGTGTCGGCACCGCGAGACGCGGCGATGATCTATGGGGAAGCGACCCTTCGGCAGTAAACAGGCCGGGGACACGAACACGTACAGCCTATCAAGAGAAACCACGCTGAACGCACCATCCAGGCCCGATAGCCCGCTTTTCTCTCGGCCTACTGGTCGTCTGCACCTCTTTGCGCGGCACCGGGAAGGCTGATGTCGCTGACGTAGGGCATGCGGGACCGCGTGACGACAACGACGTCGACCACGAGGCTCCCCACGACACCGACGACGATGCTGAGGAACAAGACGAGCGTATTCACCCAGCTCTGATCTTTCAAGAGCACGACGATCACGATGAAGACGATGAACTTCAGCAACCACCCGCCAAGCACGATGCCGAAGAACGCACCGCTGATCAGGCTGCCCCCCGATGCCTTGAGGCCGATCAGGATGCTGGCGGCCGTCAGGCCGGTGAATGCTAGCGCCAACGCCGTGCCGATCAGGGCGCCGATGAGACCGGGCACGCCGACGGTCAAGAACCCGACGATGCACCCGACCACGGCGATGCCGAGAGCCAGGAGACTGCCGTAGGTAAGGATCCGGGTGTAGATGCGGTTGTTGGCGGGGTTCATGCGGATCTCTCTGTGTCGGTGAGCGAGGCGCGCTCACCAGGCTTGGTCGGGTCGGGTCGACTCGCTGCGCTTTCGGGCAGCGAGACCGCCGGACCGGTCTGGTTGCGGTGGGCGGTCACGGCGATGCGCTCGTCGTCGCGCGAAGGCTTGGGCGAGACGGCGACTCGGTGCCCCGCCTGGTCGAGGGGGTCGAAATGCACGACGCCCGCCTCTGAGGTGCTGGCCGGGGTTGCGCTCTGGACGGCGATCTCGACTCGTTTGCGGCGACTGAGCGGCGCCAGGGTGAGGCCGGTGCAGAGCACGAGCCCGACCGCAAGGAAAATGATCACGACGTGAACCGGCACGAAGACGAAGAGCAGGCATCCGATCGAGACTACGGCGGTCCAGCCGTAGAAGATGAGCACGGCATGGAAGTGCGAGTGGCCCATGTCGAGCAGGCGGTGGTGAAGGTGCTTCCGGTCGGCGCTGAACGGCGACTTGCCGGCGCTCACGCGTCGGAGCACCGCGAGGCCGAAGTCAAGGAGCGGCACGATCAGGATCGCGAACGGAAGCAGGATGGGGATGAAAACCGGGAGGAGAGTCGTCTTGTCGGTCGAAGCCGGGTCGATATTGCCCGTCACCGAGATGGCGCTGGTGGCCATGATCAGGCCGGTGAGGAGCGCTCCGGCGTCGCCCATGAAGAGGCGCGCGGGATGCCAGTTGAGCGGAAGGAAGCCGACCACCGCTCCGATCAGCACTGCGGTGAGCAGCGCCGCGAGGTTGAAGTACTCGAAGCCGGCTCCGTGGGACGAGAGCCAGAAGCTGTAGATGAAGAAAACGCCGTTCGCGATGATCGTGACGCCCGCCACGAGACCGTCGAGGCCGTCGATGAAGTTCACGGCGTTCATGACGAGCACGACCGCCAGGACCGTGAGGATGAGCGACATGTAGCTCGACCCGACGGTGAGCCCACCGATCGGGAGCGACACCAGTTGGACACCCTGCCAGGCAAGGATCCCTGCGGCGATGATCTGGCCGGCCAACTTGGTCATCCAGTCGAGATCCCAGAGATCGTCGATGACACCGATGATGACGATGATCGCGGCCGCGGCGAGGATGGCCAAGATGCTGCCCGGGGCGGCGAAGACGAGCCGGAAGTAGTTGACGCCCGAGATCAGCGGGAAGATGAACCACGCGGCCAGGAGGGCCACGACGATCCCGGCGAACATGGCGACGCCACCGAGCCGTGGGGTGGGGTTCGTGTGGACATCACGGGCCCGGATCTTCGGGGCGAGGCGGTACTTCGTTCCGAGCCGCCAGCCCAGAACCGAAAGTGCAAAGCTGACCACGGCCGAGATTGCGGCCGCCAACAGGTAGTACCTCATCGCCAGGACCTCATACGACGACGTCACTTCCCGCGACGCGACGGATGTCGTCGTCGGAGATGACCCCGTGGCGAACGATCCGCAGCACACCGTCGGCGGAGGCCGTCGCGTCGACGATCGTCGAACCCGAGTTGGCACCCGGTCGCTGGACGTAGTCGCTCCCGACCTCTCCCCCGTCGAGATAGACCTCGACCGAGTCGCCGAGCATCTCCAGGGCCTCCTGGGCTGTGACCGCTGCAGGCTTGCCGGTGAGGTTCGCGCTCGAGACGGCCAACGGCCCGGTCTCTTCGAGGAGTTCGAGAACGAGGCGGTTGCTCGGCATGCGGAGAGCGACCGTGCCACGTGTCTCGCCGAGATCCCAGGCGAGGGACGGCTGCGCGCGCAGGATCACGGTCAACCCGCCCGGCCAGAACTCGTCGAGCAGCGGTCGGACGAGATCGGGAACCGACTCGGTGAGCGCCGCGAGGGTGTCTTGCCCTTTCACCAGGACCGGCGGCGGCGACTGCCGCGTGCGGCCCTTCGCGTCGAGCAGGCGCTGGACGGCCGCGGAATCGAAGGCATCGACCGCGATTCCGTAAACCGTGTCAGTAGGAACGACGACCAAATCGCCGCGCGAGATAGCGGCACGCGCGAGACGCATGCCCGTGAGGAGTTCTGCGTCGACCGCGCAGTCGTAGAGGGAAGCCATGACCCGGCAATTGTAGTGCGACCTTCCGGACAGGCTCCTGACGGCTCGCTCGCGACGGGAACACGGTCAGCGAAGGGCCGTCGTGGCCCGGTCACGCAACGTCAGGTCGGGGTGGGTCGCCGTGGCATGCCAGCCGTCCGCCCGCAGGAGCTCGCGAATCGCTTGGCCCTGCTGCTCGCCGTGCTCGATCACGAGCGTGCCGCCGGGAATCAGGAGCCGAAGTGCTCGCCTGGACAGCGATCGGACCACGTCGAGGCCGTCGTCGCCGCCGTACAGG
The DNA here is from genome assembly GCA_025464735.1 of Frondihabitans sp. Next base: position 7,827 of record JAODMX010000145.1, read on the forward strand.
GCGAGCCGAGGGTCGAAAAGGCGGACCTCAGGATCCCTCGGGACCATTCCCAGCGGAATGTACGGCGGATTCGACACGACGACCGACACGGTACCGTCGAGCTCGGAGAGGGCCTCGGCGAGGTCACCGACCGTCAGATCAACGCGCGCGCCCGTGCTCGCGATGTTCCGTTCCGTCCAGACGGCGGCTTCGGGTGACAACTCGACCGCGTACACGTGAGCCTGAGGCACCTCGACGGCGAGCGAGAGCGCCAAAGCGCCGCTTCCCGTCCCGAGATCGACTGCGATCGGCGCTTCCTCAGCGCGGGCGCGGAGTGCGTCGATGGCGATCTGGGCGACGGCCTCGGTCTCCGGCCTCGGAACGAAGACTCCGGGCCCGACGTGCAGCAGAAGCGAACGGAACGGCGCCAGGCCCGTGATGTGCTGGAGCGGCTCGCGCGTCGCTCGCCGCGCGACGAGATCGCGAAAAGCCGCCTCGGCGTCCGGTGCGATCGTCGATCCGACGAGCTCTTTCGTCGCGATCTCGCCGCGACCGAGATCCAGGACGTGCCCCAGGAGAAGAGCAGAATCGACCTCGGGCCACGGGATGCCTGCCTCGGCAAGGATCCCACGCGCCCAGGTGAGCGCAGACGCCACGGTGGCCGAGCGGTCACTCACCGGTATCGCCGATGTCGGCGAGCTGGGCCTCCTCGTCGGCCTGGATGCACGAGTCGATCACGGGGTCGAGTGCGCCGTCCATCACCGCGTCGAGGTTGTAGGCCTTGTAGCCCGTGCGGTGGTCGGCGATCCGGTTTTCCGGGAAGTTGTAGGTGCGGATCCGTTCGGAGCGATCCATGCCGCGAATCTGGCTCTTCCGAGCGTCGGAGGCGACGGCCGCCTGCTCTTCCGCCTGACGGGCAAGGATCCGGGCCCGCAAGACGCGCATGCCGGCCTCACGGTTCTGGAGCTGGCTCTTCTCGTTCTGCATCGCCACGACGATTCCGGTCGGGAGGTGCGTGATACGCACGGCCGAGTCGGTCGTGTTGACGGACTGGCCTCCCGGGCCTGACGAGCGGTAGACATCGATCTTCAGGTCGTTCTGATTGATCTCGACCTCTTCGGGTTCGTCGACCTCCGGAAACACGAGGACTCCCGTGGTGGAGGTGTGGATCCGGCCCTGCGACTCGGTTGCCGGCACGCGCTGAACGCGATGCACGCCGCCCTCGTACTTGAGGTGAGCCCAGACGCCCTGCGCCGGATCGTTCGACGACGACTTGATCGCGACCTGAACGTTCTTGTAGCCGCCAAGGTCGGATTCGTCGCGTTCGAGAAGCTCGGTCTTCCAGCCCTTCGACTCGGCGTAGTGCGTGTACATGCGTAGAAGGTCGGCTGCGAAGAGGGCGCTCTCGGCTCCGCCCTCGCCTCCCTTGATCTCCATGATGACGTCGCGACCGTCGTCCGGGTCTCGAGGGATCAGGAGACGCCGCAGCTTCTCCTGCGCGGCGTCGGACGTCTCTTCGAGAACCGGCACCTCGTCGGCGAACGCCTCGTCGTCGCGCGCAAGTTCGCGCGCGGCGGCGAGGTCGTCGACGGACTGCTGCCAGTCGGTGTACGCGTGAACGATTCGACTCAGCTCGGCGTAGCGCCGGTTGATCTTCTTGGCCCGAGCCGCATCCGCGTGAACGGCAGGATCAGCGAGCTGATTCTGCAGGTCTTCGTGCTCTGCCAGCAGCGTTGCCACTGACTCGAACATTTAGTCGTCCTTGTGGCCGTTGGCCGCGGGAACGGA